>NZ_CDRJTB010000019.1:0-89444 GCF_976954365.1 Paenibacillus sp. Marseille-Q9583 | reverse complement strand
GTGTAATATCCCGTGACACAAGAGCAATCCGGCGTTCCTATGAGCGACCTTTTAATCATAGGTGGCGGTCCAGCTGGCATGTTTGCCGCATTTTACGGTGGGATGCGTCAGGCATCAGTAACACTTATTGAAAGTATGCCCCAATTGGGAGGACAACTCGCTGCACTTTATCCAGAAAAATACATTTATGATGTAGCAGGTTTCCCAAAAGTAACTGCACAAGAATTGGTTGACAACCTGACACGGCAAATGGATATGTTCCAATCGAATATCCGGCTGGAGGAGAAAGTAATTTCTGTTCAGAAACGGGACGAACGCCATTTTGTAGTTACAACTGATGTAGCAGAATATCACAGTAAAGCTATTATCATTACAGCTGGCGTAGGCGCTTTTGAACCTCGTCGTTTAGAACTGCCAGACGCAGGACGGTTTGAAAAAGCCAACCTTCATTATTTTGTAAATGATTTAAATGCCTTTAAAGATAAAAAAGTTCTGATTAGCGGTGGTGGAGATTCTGCAGTAGACTGGGCACTAATGCTGGAACCGATCGCGGAGCAAGTAACCCTGATTCACCGCCGGGATAAATTCCGTGCGCATGAGCACAGCGTAGAGAATCTGATGGCTTCCAAAGTTAACGTAATTACACCTACTGAAATTACAGAACTGCATGGTGACGAGTTTATTACTAAGGTTACCTTATCTCATATCAAGACCAAGGAAACGCAAGAAATCGAAGTCGACAGTGTAATCGTCAATTTCGGATTTGTTTCCTCTCTGGGACCCATTGCAGAGTGGGGTATCGACATTGAAGGAAACTCCATTGTCGTAGACTCACGTATGGAAACGAGTATTCCAGGAATCTTTGCTGCCGGCGATATCACCACGTATCCAGGTAAGCTGAAGCTAATTGCTGTAGGATTCGGCGAAGCCCCAACGGCTGTGAATAACGCAAAAGTCTACATCGATCCAGAAGCCAAGCTTTCACCAGGACACAGCAGTAATATGAAACTCTAATTCTATCTACTACAATAAAAAAGGGTATTCTGATAGGCCTATCAACAACAGCCTATCAGGATACCCTTTTATGTTTGTGACTCGCGGTTTATTTATATGTAGCCAGCTACAAAGGTATACTTTGCGCTCTTTTAATGAAGAACCGCATGAACTGGAGAGTGTAAGTTTCGTTTGCGAATCTCAACGAGTAGAAGAGCGATGAAATCATGCTCTAGTTGCAGTTCTATCGCTCTATGGTAAGAGTCTAGAAGCATCTCATCGGACAATTCAACCATAACGTTCATCTACCTTTCCTGTATTTGGATCTGAATCTATCATATCAAACTATCATTTTTCGAACAAGCGTTCGTGTTATCCACAAGTACATGTGGAAATCCTGTGTATAATATGTGCGTAAGCGTTACAAAGGTGATAACTGCACAGTGGAATATGGGGATAATAGTTATACACAGGACTGAACCACTTGTATACAGCTAAAAATATATTTTTATTGTAAATAAATTACAATATAATTTACCCCAAAAGAACGCAACTAAACGCAATTTTATCTTACTACTCTATTATCGTCAATTCTAAAATTTTTGTTAATTTACTGAGGTCTTGTATTAACCTCCAGAATCCATATTTTACCTGAATAATCCACGGCGTAATCAAAACCCAGTTCGCCTATTCCAGGGAAATGCCGCTCCATCAGTTCGATACATACGAGCGTTAGCCTGCGCATTTCTGCTTTCTTCGCTGAGGCTTTAATTCGAGGCAAGGATCTGCGAAGTCCTTCACGACAAGAAAGCATCGTGCCTCCTTTACATAAATTAGTTACGAACAGGCCAGGCCGGGCCAATCTTCCCACCATAGAGCGAAACTCCCAAACACCGCCATTTTTCACTACTTTGACCCGATAATCAATAGGACGCCCACCAATTCTGGCGAGAGAAATCCCCTGTTGAATCAAATACTTACGTCTAACCTTGACGAAATGAAGCGCTCGTCTCATGGATCTAAAGTCCTTGTAAATTCGAGTTCTGTCCATATAAGTAAATCCATAACCTCTACTATCCCGAAATACTTTAATTACACCGTAGCCTCCACCGCCAACTATTGGTTTAATAACAACATTTCCGTATCTCCGGAGCATGGCTAACAGTGAGTCAGCTGAATACACCCTCGTCATTGGTATATAATGAGAAACCCTCGCGTCACTGAGCAATGCTTCTGTCTTCAACCATTTGCTAGCCAATTGTCTTCCCGACATCGTCCTTTCCCTCCTTTCACATTCCAGCCTACCCTATACATTACTCAGAAAAGGCCCCACCCTCTTGTATGATTGTCCGTGTAGGAGGAAGCTCTTAGCAAAAAGGGCTTAGAGCTTGTATCGACAACATTCTCAACCTCGCAGGATAGATTGCAGATTTTGTAGAATCTCATTTCTAAACATTCGACATCTAAATCGCAATGGATGAGTTCACTATAACTAGAATAATCTTCAAAATCGTTGTATTATTAATAGCGGTTACATTTTCAATTCCTACTATATAATTATGATTTAGAGGCTCGCTAAAAAACAGCGCAGGGAGGGCTCGGAATGGCTCAGTTTTTCGAAGTATTATATTGGGTGGCCATGCTTGGGATGTCCATCGTATTGGCTGGAACGACTATACTGATCTGCGCTATTGGCTTTAAATTCATTAAAGACAGACGCAGAGCACTGGGTGCTGGCTGTATTGCCTTTTCCCTTGGAGCCGCAGGGCTCATCGTGTTTATGATTAATTACAAGTTTATTATTCCAGCCTAATTGTACGCAGGAAGCAAAAACGCCTTCAACGTCCCTTAAGGACGGTATGCGTTTTGCGAGAAATATAAGGATAATGTATAACGTGAAACCTATACTTTCTTATATTTGAACAAACAAAAGCCCTCTCGAGGAATTCCATCGGAGGGCTTTTGCTTGTATGTCACTTATATATCTAGCGTAAGACGGATCATATCCACTACCTTGATCCCATTTTCAACAATCTCTTCACTATAATGTCTGATAAAAAAATCTCTATCGATTCCGGTAATTCTAAATCCACATTTCTGATAAAGAGCCAGTTGTCCTACACTAGAATTCCCCGTACCCACTTCAATCGTCTTCGCACCAAGTAATCTCGCATTCTGAATCGCATGATAGACCAACTGCTTTCCTATCCCTTTACTTTGCTGATTCTCATCAACGGCTATATTTACTAGCTCCACTGTCTCAGGTCTCGTTTGTAGCAAAACATAGACACCTATAATGCAATTCTCCACTTCAGCTACAAAACATTGCCCTCTTTTTAAATACGCTTCAACAAGACTTAGGGAAGGATCGGCTAATAACAGCAAATGTAAGGGTGGTTGTTCTTCTGCGTTTAATTTCCTAATTAGCATGCTTAGAGCTCCTTGTGATGACTTTTGTCATTGAGAATAAAAAAAGCCTCCAAGCCCGTGTTGTAGAACTCAACATGGGGCTTGAAGGCGTAACGTCGCGATTAGCAAGGCTCTTCGTTCGGTTTTCCTGCATCCGTAGCTGTACGGAAGCTTGAGCCACAGCCACAGGTTGCAGTAGCGTTCGGGTTATTAATGGTGAATCGACGTTAGGCTAACGGTCGGCTAAAAACCCCGTCAGATCAACGTTTTTGGACGGTGTTGGGGATTGTTAATCCGCACAACCACTTGTTAATTACGCGCCTCTACAACGCTTAATCTCACTAACCGTATCTTACCCTAATGGCGCGTGGATTGCAACGTCAGAAGCGCGTTTCTTCAATATTAATATAAACGCAAAAAAAGGCGCGGCCCCTACGGATATTACTCCGCAAAGACCGCGCCTCTTGTGTCGGACTCTCCTTCGAAAAACTACGCCAATATGACCGCTATTTCCGACCCCCGGATAAAAAAATAATTCGCGAATTTAGTGTACAGCAGAATGCGGGTCTGAGCGTGGGGCGGATGGGGTCCCAGCCTACGCCCTATTCGTAATGCATACGATATACATTCACGCGGGTAATGGATAAGTGATTAACAACCCTCCGCACACGCCGCAAACCCGCGCCCCGCCTACGTTTGTCTATCCGTTGCATAAACGCACGTTATACGTTGAATATACATTTCCAGCGGTCGGACTCCGCAATCCTTGTAACCGTAAGGACTGGCGCTGTTATCACGTTCCTAGCGCTGGCAATTTATGCACGGAGTCCGATTGCGTATATACATGCGTTTATGCAGCGGGTAGAACCGGAATTACGCTGACCCCCCGAAAATTTCAGAGGGGCCGTCCGTCCGGAGCCTCGTGCAGGTGAAACGCGCATAACCCGAAGGTTTCCGCAACCCCCACACGTACGAAATAACGCCATAACGTATATAAATGGGACGCTTTATGTCCCGTTATATCCTGCGCATAATCCCCGCTTATCCCCGTCATGCTTACGTTTACGCGCGATTACGTTATCTTCCGTTTCGTTGTGAGTCAATCCGACGCAAGGTTACACGCGCGAATTTCGTACTCTACATAAATCCGCAATCTATAAACAGGCGCTCGATCCCGTCAACGGTCGTAGGTAACGGTCTGCGCTTTATACGTGGACGCCGCGCTTCCATCTTCCTACGTGATACCTTGCGCATCTCCTTATCGAAGTCCTTACGCTGGCGCCAACGGTATAACGTACGCCTGTCTATCGTACAGGCCTGCGCTATATCGTCAAGGTTAGGCGTCGGCACCGTCGTTAGTAGCTCAATCGCTAAGTAATGGCGTTCGTCCAGCGGTGGACGTGCGCGCTTCTTACGCCCCATTGTCCGCGTCTCCCTCCGCCTGTGCTAACGCATGTCCGATCGCTTCATCAAGTACGCGCAATATGTCGATTTCTCGACCGGGATTAACCGCCAGTACAGCGGAAATAACAGTCGTAAGTTCAACGGTAGGATTAGCGGTGTCTATCGTACATTCCAATAATGAGCGCATTTTCATAAAATAACGTCCCCTTTCGTAATTAAAAAGACCGCCCCAAAGGACGGCCGTTATGTGTGCGTATAGACTCTCCGTCAGCCTGACGGAGACTTTATTTATCGAGCTGCGCCTTAATGTCCGAAATAATGGCCTCAGTCGCAGCTATGCGTGATTCGATGTCTACTACGAATTTCTGCAATTCCGCTATATTCGATGATTCCTTAGGTGCCGCAATCTCGGCTTTCGTCTGTGCAATTACTTCGTTATAACGATCAATGACAGCACCACTACTCGCAAGCCGTTCGCGCAACACGGTCTTCTCAGCCTCCGAAAGAACTCGCTGTGTATTCACTGGCTCCGCAACCGTCGTACCAGTCTCGGGTGTTGCGGTTGGCTTCTCCGTTTCCTTACTCTCCAATATTATCGTCTTCCCTTCTACCGTCAGCCCCGTTCCGGTCGCTTCGGACATTGTGCGCACAGGTACGTAGGCCGAGTTATTTACTACAATCGCATCTGCAATCTTCTTTCCGTCTTGCTTTATCGTATACATTCCGGAAACTTTAGCGCCAATTAACGACGAGCTCGCTGCGAATCCTATTGAACCACCAAGTAACAACGCCGCTGCTACAATCCCTACTATTTTCTTCTTCATATGTGCGAACCTCCTAAGTGTAGTGTTCTTCCAAGTATACCCAAGAGATTCGCAACATGAAAGATATATTAAGAGACGGTGAACGTTCCTCCGCCTGAAGGTACGAGCGTCGCGCTACCATGATTATGATTTTGCAGTGTGAGAGTATGGGAGTGATTGAAGTTTGCCTTACCGTTAAGCGCTGACCATAAAGCGTCAAGTTCTGACGCAGTTACAACACGATTCGCCTCTGATGCGGAACCTACATAAGCAGCACCTGCGAACGTTGGCTCTAAGAGAACATACATACCTTTTAAGTGAAGGTCGAGCCCAGAATCTATACGTATATCGTTTGCTGCGCGGATTCTTAACTCTCTAGGCTGCGCAGCAAACGAGATATACGCCTCGTAGATACTAGGGTCTACGAACTCAATTCTTCTATCGTTAGTTGCGCCAGCCAATCCGAGGAATAGGTTATTGCCTACACGCGCATCTCTTGTAACGTTAATATCGGTATCCGATGTGATGCTACCTCCGATGATCTTCGCCCCGGTAATGATTCCGCCTTCAATCTCGTTACCTATAATCCTGCTCGCACGGATGAGTGACGATATAACTTCGCTGTTCTCAACCTCGCCCGTTAGTTTGATCTTACGCGCAACAACGTTTCCTTCCATATCCAAACGGAAAGGAGCGCTGTTAAAGTCCGCATGACCGGCAGCGATCCCATGCGGATTAATCTGAACAACGTTATTACCTTGTCCGATCAACATAGATACGAAGTTACCGAATTGTCCTATAACTTGTTCCGCAGCTACTCCTTTCGACGTTATCGCCGTCCTTGCGGTTGCTCCGCCATCCGTTGATACATATATCCCGTTTGAGGTCAGCGCTACAAGGTCATTCGCGTTCGCTTTACTCTCTAGGATGATACCGCGTTCGTCATACTTAATTTCCGTCTTACTCGCGTTAACGTCGATAACGGCAAGGCGTGCGAACTCTTCGAATGCGTCTGCGCGGATACGTCCGCCGCTCGTCACGTCGTTAATGACCTGTTTCGCCTTATTCAAGTCCGCCATGATCTGCGCGTTGTCCCGTCGCATGACGTTAGCGATCGTAATTTGAGCGTGTTTGTCTTTAGCGAACGGGAATTCCGTTAGCTCAATAATGCGCGCAGTTACGTGTGTAAGCCCCATATCCGGATCAACACAAGTAACCGTGTCGCCTAGGCCGGGACGTAGTTCATTTGCGTCGATCTTGTACAAGTCGGCTGCCTGTAGTGAAAGCTCAAGTACCGGCTGCTCCATCTTCGCAAGGGCTGCGCGAGTCTTCGTCAGTAATTCAAGCGTATCCGTTATGTTCTGTTCCGTAATCTCCCCGTCCAAGTACGGAAGGCCATCGCTCGCCCATACTGGCGCATATTGCGATACGAGGTAATTAACGCGTAAAAGCCCGTCAACTATAGCGCCAGGTATCGCCTCTAAACGAGCTCTTTCCTCCGCTGTAAGTATCGACGCGGGTTGACCGATCCATGTCCGATCGTCCTTCATCGTTGCAAACATACGAGTAACTAGCGCAGAACCGTCGTCTTGAAACTCTGAGGATACGATATTTTTACCGATACGGTATTGTAGGGCGGAATTAGCATCGCCGATTTTCTTCCAAACATGGATAACGTAATTGTCCGGTTCAATTTCAACGCCGTACAAACTCACCGTATCATTCAATGCTTGGAGCGCTGTTCCTCGGCCCCAATCCTTTACATCGAAAAGGTCGAACGTATCATGTACGACAAAAGAAAAGAGACCCCGAGAGGCCTCCTTAATCTTATCTAATAGGTGCGAAATGTGTACGCCGTAAGCTTCTCGGATATATGAATCGTAAGGCATCCGTACGTCTCCGAGCTTGAACATAACGTGCTGGCAGGATATCTGCGCGGTTAACTTACGGTCGTCACGGATTCGTTTACGCGAGTTAATTACGTAATATTGACCGCGTTCGTCCATTACGTGGCCTTTAACTTGTATGTTGTCAATATAGTCTACGGAAGTCATCGGGACGAGGAACGTAAGTGCATCGTCTGAGTTAATACGTCGGAGCCGCGTAACATCATACGCAGAGCTTAAATGTCCGACGAGCCTTCTATTTTTGTCATGTACCGTTAAATGGTTCATTCAGTTATTTTCCCTCCTGTGTTCTGCATTCTTAAAGCAGCGCGTACCTTCTCGTCATAATACATACCTACGTCGGCACGGTCAGTCAGCGTAACATTCTCCGCGCCCATGTCGATATTCTGCGTGATATAAGTCGGAGCTACCGGAGCTGCTGGACTCATACGCGGACGCGCAACCATATCAAACAGCGCTGATTGTTGGGCGGAGTTGAGCACTAACTCGTTTGAGTGGGCGATAATTGGTACAGCCGCGCCCGGTGCGCCCTTAACGATTCCTCCCTCGCTAAAATGCTGCAGCTTCTCGCCAGTATCGGTCGTCACTCCGTACAACTTGCGCAGGGATTCGTTACGCGCTGCTAATCGCGCCATTTCCTCCTTATCTCCGCGAGCCTTAGCCGATGTGAACGCGTCTTTGTTGCTGTTGTACTCTTGGAGGTCGGCGTCCTTCTGCGAGGCTGCCTGCGCTTGTGCTACTGCCGCCATCTTTGCGTTGTATTGCGCTACGAACGTATCGAGCTCCGCAAGAATCTGCGTATTAGCCGAGCCGCTAGAACTAACGCGATAAGCCGCAATTCCGTCCTCGATCGTTTTAATATCGCCACTATACGCATCGAATGCGGCTGTTAACGCATCGTACTGCGCTTCGGCTGCGCTCTTTTCGGATTCATACGCTGTGAGCTGCGTTTCCTTTTCCTTTTGGAGCGCCGTCTTCTGCGATTCGAGTTCACGTTTACGGAGGTCGCGGTCATGGTCGAGAAGCATCTTGTCGCGTTCCTCGATTGTCTTTCTGCGTTCCTCAAGTCCCTCCGGTCCAACCGCCGAAGCTAACTCCGCAATACGCTTGTTCTTCTCCGCTAGAGCCGTATCGAAATCTACGTCTGTATTAGCCTGCGTTTCCGCTGCTAGGAGATCGTCGAGCGCTTGAATCTTCGCATCTTGAGCGCTAACGTATGCGTTCTTGCGTTCCTCAATCGCTGCGAGCTCCGTTTTCTTAGCAGAATCAATGCGCTTTTTCTCGGCGTCTATTAGCTTATCCGCTAAGTCTATCGTCTTCGTAACGAGTGTCTTCCGCGATTGGTAGAGTTGTTCGTCTGCTTGCGCATAGAACGTAGTATCCGAACTATACTTCGCGCGCAGCTTCGTCCAGGCATCGACTTTATAGTCCGCGAGTTCAGCCTCTGTAGCTCCGGAGTCCTCAAGTCGGCGGATTTCCCTTTCGATAAGAGTCGTCCTCTGGTCGTAAAGCTTCTTTTCCTCCGCGGCGGTTTCTTGCGCAACGTCCTTACGTGATTGGCGGACTTGAACGTCGGCGGCGACATACTCTGCGCTGTCCTTGGCGTAACGATTACGTAATCGCGTCCAGCTTGCGAGCTTCATTTCCGCAATACTTAACTCCGACTTACCGCTATCTTCCATACGCTTTTCTTCCGCGTCTATCCAGGTAGCGGAGAAGTCATAACGGGACTTAGTGGAGTCCTCAGATAGTCGCTTGAGCTGTAGGGTTAGCGTCCGGGCGTCATCTACCGATTCCATTAGGAAGGTAGCGTGTTTCTTCTTAAGCGCATCGTATTTCGCTATCTGTTGATCCGCCGTCATATCGTAGAAATCCGCTTGGAACTGGACGGTCTTTAGGTCAGTATTGTATAACTTCTCGCGTAGCTCAGCAGCGAGTTCAGCCGGAGTTTTACCCGTCTTTTCCTTCTTTCCCTTTGGAGCTTTCGGAGCATCTGGCGCGATGATATCCTTCGTGAACGTTTGGGTACCCGTTTCAACCTCGGCGGCTAGCTTTTCGAGATCACGAGCTGCGTCGGAATACTTCTGTTGCTCTTTGATTGCTTCGTCCCGTTGCTTCTCAAGTTCGGTAGATGCCCCGGAGGATACCATTATCTCCAGCGCGCCATTCATCACGATATCACCGACGTTGCGCGACTTCTTGCGTTGGGTGGCCTCCGCCTTTGCCGCCATATCTTCCTCGAAAGTTCCCGCCTTTGTACCGGCTACTGCCGACATTGCGCGAATGAGCCTAGTGTAGTTATCAATCTGGTTCTGAATTGACTTCGCTACCGCTTCACTTTCTTTAGCGGAGTTACGTATACGTGCCAAGGTGTTATCAGCGGCCATGTCTGTGAAACGCTTATCCGTCGCAATTTGGTCGATAATTACATCGATGTTACTAGCGCGAATTCTTCCGTCCTCGCCTTGTTGAGCGTTCAATTCCGGATACTGCTCTACCAACTTCTGCGTAATATCAACGAGGCGGCTTTTCTGTGACGCGTCGAGCTCCTGCGCAGAGTTGAGCGTTTTAAACTCCGCAGCCATAGCGGACATTTCCTTTAGCGTCTGCTTTTTCGTAGCAAGCGCGGCGGCTTCCGCTTTGTCCTGCGCAGATAAGGCGATAACGCCTTTCTCTATGACCGCGTTCATCTCGCGCTGTTTTTCCGTCGCGTTTTCTACGCCGGTATATCCGAGGTTATTGAGCTTATCGTCGAGTATACTGATTGCATCGATAATATCGGGAAGTTCCGTATACATTTCCGGAAGTGCTGTTCCTGCCTTTTGAGCCGCTTGAAGCTCGTTTAACCGCTCTTGTAGCCGCGCGCGTTCCGCGAGGACAGGCGTTAGCTCCTCCGTTTTTGCCTTTAACTCTTCGACATCCGCAGCCGTGCGATCAATATCCCGCTTATTTAATACCGCATTGAGGTCGGACTGTGCCTTCGCGAGTTCCTTTGTAGCGTTAGCGGCTTCTGATTGCGCGGTCTTTAGGTAGGCGAAACCTCCGGCCAATGCTCCGACAGCTAACGTAATCCAGCCTATCGGCCCAGCCGCTAACTGCATCGCCTTTAAACCTTTAGAAATAAGAGCCAGCACAGGCGGTACTGTCGCGAGAATTGCAACGAGTCCTAGTACGCCAACCGAACTCGCAGCGGCCGCGGATACAAGCGCTTTATTTTCGGTGGTAAACTCGGCGAGCGCAATGATTGTCGGCGTCAGCGTTTCGAGTACGGTTTTAAACAGCGGCGTAAATGCTTGTCCGAAAGCTACTGTAGCTTCATCAGTCGCAGCAGTGAACCGCGCTTGTGTGCCGGTGAAATCTTGCATTGCTTGGTCCGCATTTCCGGTGAATATCGCGCCTTCATTAACAAACCCGTTGTACGCGGCCTGAATCTTCTGGCTGTCTGACAATTTACCCGCTGTCGTTCCGATCGTCCTCGCGTACTCTGCTTGCATCACGGATAGGTTCTTCGTAACGCCTACCGCATCTGAAAGTGTTGAGTTACCGTTCTTAATCCCGTCCAATGAGGCTTGAATTGCGCCACCCATTGTGTAGAAGGATTGACGGTTATACGCTGCGGAATCTGCAAGCGAGTTGATAAGCTTCGTCGATTCCTCCAACCCTAACCCCGTCGACATAGCGGTTTTATACGCTAATACCGATTCAGTAAGTGACAGGAACCCGCGTTTAGCTAAATCCTGCGCGGCCTGTTGCGCGTCTTTCGTCTGTATACCGAATCCCTTAGCAACTGCGTTTAAACCTTGAAAAGCGTTGTAAAGCTTCGTAGCTGCGTCAACGGCCTGTTTCATCTCGGAAACGAGCTTCGTAAGGGCCGCGCCTGCACCTATCCCCGCAAGCGCCGAAGACATATCGCGCATTCCGTCGGCGCTACGTCTGCTATCCCGTTCCAAATCTTGAATACGTCGACGGGACTCGTCCATTTGGCGCCGGAAATCCGCCATTTCAAGCGTAATCCGCGCGCGTATTTCTCCGACGTTAGTTGCGCCTCCCGTTGTCATTAACGCAACACCTCCGCCATAATCGGCGTTAACAAGTCAAGCGCTATGTCTTCCTCTACGTCTAGTGTTTCCGGGATTACTCCGATATTCTGTAGTGCGAATAAAATGCCGCGCATTGAGTACCGGATTGCTTCTTGCTTTTCTTCGTCCGTTCCCTCTGCGTCCTTAATTTGCGCGATAAGGTCTGCTTGCGTAATGATTGCCGCGAGGTTAATTCGATACAATTCGTCCATTTAACTTCCCCCTTATAAATAAAAAAGCGGAGCCCGAAGGCCCCGCCGTAGTTATTTCGTATTTAATTAAGATGTCAGACCCTTAATGCGGGCGTGCGCTTTCTCTTGCTTAAACTCAAGCGTATACTCCCCTACTAATTGGCCGGTAGTATAATCGCCCAACTTTCCGAGATACGTGTGTCCGAATGAGCGCCCCCCAAGAGGACGAATCTTGATCCGGTTTGTGTCGATAAACAGGATTTCATCCGGTTTCAGATTGTCGTTCATTACAACCTGGAATCTTCCGAAGTCGTTTACGATATGGTCAACAACCTGACCGCGCGCATTCTCTTGTTGTGTTACACGAATTTGCGAGATAGAAAAATCGCTGATTGCGCGTTTTTGAACCGACGGAACGACGAACGTATAGCCAGCGCTACCGGAAGCGAAGCCGCCAGCGGAATAAATAAGCTGCGCCACATCGTCGAGCATAGCTTTAGTGACCGGTCCGGATACGGTCTTTACGTTGGTGGTGATGAAATTGCGGATTCCTCGCATTGTCCGATAATTACCGCTATCGAACTTACGTCCACCAATGACCGCCTTTTCGAGTTGAAGCGCTACTTCGAGCTGCTTTTTGGCCTTCTCGTATTCATACAACCCTGCGCCGCCGATTCCGTATTGCGCGATTTCTTCTGCGGTACCTGTCACGCTGATTGAATCCTCGAAGATTTGCGTCACGTTATCCTCTTTGGTGCGCGCTTTGAATCTTGACTCTCGCGCGTCCGCGCCTTCCTTGCCATCTCCGTATAGAACCTCGATTGCCGTATTTACTGTAATAGCGGCTGCCGTTGTTCCTTGATATCCCCGCACTACCGTAAGCTTCTTAGCCGCAGCATCAACTGCCTGAATTAGCACAGCTTCGTCACCAATCTCCGCGATGGTTCTGTCTCGGAAAGGCTCTACGGATTCGACGGTAAGTTCTGTAGCGGCGGCGGTAGCAGCGGCGGTAACCTTCGATCGAGTAGCAAAGACCTCATCTTCATACCATGTGTGCGTGGTTGATGTGACTGGCTCGCCGAAGCCTAGTAAGTTCAACATAGGCGCCTGTGTTGGGTTGAGAAGCATGATTTCGTCTACTACGGATTCCCTTTTACCGATAAGTGCGTTTGAATAAATTGTCAAATTAATGACCCCCTGTTATGTTTTTATTTTGTTTGGTGCTTCAATGCTGCATAAGCAGCTACGTCTTCGGCTCGTCCACTATTGCGTGCTCTTTCCGCTGCTTCTGCGAGAAAATGCGCTTTTGATCTAACGTAGGGCTCACCCCCTCCGCCTGGGCCGCCTATTGATATCGGTTGCGTCCTTGGCGCTGTAGCAGTTACGGCCGTTAGAATTTCGTCGATACCTTGCGCATTACCCGCGTCATCAAACGTAATGCCGGATAGATTAACGATACCCGCGAGTTTATCCGGGTCTACGATACCGGCTGCGCTGGCCTTACGGTAAAATGCCGCACTCACACGCGTTGTATGAAGCTGCGCTGCTAGGTCTGCCGCTTTCTGTTCGAGCTCGGCGCGTTCTTCTTCCCACGTCTTAGCCGGCGTTTCCTCTTGTTGTTCCTGTTCTAATTGCTCTTGTTCTTCTTCCAACTTTGCCCCTCCTACCACTTAAATTTTAGATGTCTGAACCATGCATACACGCAATAGCTACGTAATGTCTTTCCGATCGCCACGCGCACGATTATCGCCTCCTTTCTCGCGAACAACTAGTGCGTTTCCTGTTCATCGGAGATGTCTTCCTCTTCTGGCGTAGGTTCTTCCCACGCAATCCGTGGCGTCTCCGCCGGATACATTCTTGGGTGGTTGATTTGTTTCGTTTTCCAACCGCTTCTTTTTGGCGTATATTCAATGCGGCCCCTAACGTTGCAATCGTAGATAATCGTTTCAAGCTCAAAGCTGCGGCGTAAGGTGCGCAACAATCCTGCACGGTGAGTGTCCGCGATCGTTGCAAGCGGATAAGCTTCGTATGAGACGAATTTACGCGCGATTACTTCGCCGTCCGTTCCCGTTATGGTTACGTGGACTTTCGTGTTTGCACCGCAGACATAAACCTGCTGATAAACGGTGATAATCATTTCTCATCCGCCTCCTTCACGCCTATTTGACTACACCATTCCGCAAACCCTTCCTTATCCGTTGAAGATACGGCGATCTCAGTCGCCTCGAACATCTCCTTGTATTCCTCCGCTTCATAGATGCCGCTAAATAGTGCATCAACCGTCCGAAAGTCATCTTCTACGGGGAAATGTCCTTCTTTAAACGGCCATCGAGAACCTGGCGGAATAATATGAATATGATGTGTTCCGTCCTCAACCGAGTGTTTAACGCGCATATACCTAACTTCACTCATTAGCGTCTTCCTCCTAAAATATGTAGTTCAAGATAGCGGCAGCGCTCCGGCTGATCGCGGAAACATTTGCACCTTGGATCTGTTTGGGTCGATAGGGCTTCCATTAATACGCATGTTCTGTCGGGGCGAATATAGTCACACCACGTTGCCGCCCTCGATTGAGTACCGTTCATTCACCCGCGTCCTTTCGCGCTTTTATGTGTTAAAGCATTATTCAAAAAGAAAAGCGACCAAACGCTTCCGCGTCTAATCGCCTCAAGGGGTAACACAAACTCAGGGGGAAAACAGCCAATGCCTAATAAGCTGTCCTCCTTACTAACTATATAAAATTATTCCACGAAAACACGCGCTAAGCCGCTATTTCTGCCATTTCTTTTCGCGAAATATGATAGTGACCGCACTCATCAACGTAGTAGTCTACGTCAGCTAGATTGTACCGGATAACCTCACCAGGAGCTACGGCTTCCGCGCGCTTCATTTCCATATCCGTTAGCACACGGTCGGTCAATTTACGGCGGACAGGCAGGCGGTAGTTATGTCCATCCGCGCCGACCATCGCTGCGGCACCCTCTCCAGCCGTATGCGACCCTGTAGCTTTGTCCTCGTATGCGTTTCGCACACTCTCGTACGCCTTTCGAGGTAGATACGTACCGGTCGTTTCAAAGCGTAGTTTCGCCGCTTTCTGCTCGTTCCGGCAACGATCACAGCAATATATAGAGCGACGGCGAGCGGATCGGTGACAGTCCCATGCGGCGCAGTAATTCGGCTCCGCGTAGTCTTCGTGAATTAGCGGCGGGAATCCTATATAATCCCGTTCCAGCTCCGCCCATTCTTCGCGTGTTCGCGTCCAAGCTGCGGCCTTCAATGCAGACCTATCGTTGTTCTCGATAACGTAATCCAAGCGCTGACCCATCGTTTCGACCGCTTCCCAAAACCTAGAGCGAGACACACGGGCGGCCTTAGCGTTATTGCTATCCGGCGGAACGATATTAACGATGAGATCACGGCGCGTCGTTGTGGCGAGAACGTCTTCGATAGCGGCTGCGTATTTCGCTATTAACGGGGCGGCGTCTAGCGTATCGGCGGTTACGGTCTCCTTCGCGACTTTTCGGAGGTGGGCGAGTGGCGGCGTTGGGACTAGCGTTAAGGGCGGGCGCGGACAGTTTAGCTCTAGCGAAATATTCGACATAGGTTCCTCCTAATGGATATGAAATGGTTTAACATCCGGTATCTTTGCTGTTTCTCAGGTTTAAGAACTTGCGCACTTAATATATGTGTACCTAATACACTACTAAACGCGCAGATTACCATATCTCGCTAGAAATCAGTGAGCGTAAGCGAACTTATTTCGACGCGTCCGTTAGGAATGAAATGACGACACGGAAATGTTTATTCTTGTTTATTCGTTCTTGTTTATTCGTTCTTATTACTTTCCTATAGAACAGAATGCGACGGTTCCTGTAAACACGAATCAAGCCGCTCCGTCTATAGGAATCGCTGTTATTTCGGAGTAAAATAGCGGCAGATATAACTTCTTTGTGTTACCGCTCCAAGGTATCCGCTTCGTGATAAGTAACCCCTCGCGTTCCAAGATATCGCACAGCGGTTTTATTCGGTCAACATGAATACCGGTCGCAATCCGTATCTGCGCAACGGTCGGAAACGCCCACATATAATACTCATTCGCGGACGTCCCGTTTACATACGCGTGTAGATACATCAATAGGAATAGCGCATCCCTGGCGTCTGGCTTCGAGTACCTGGCGTGCAGGTCCGGAAGCACCGTCCGGAATAAGTCGTGCGGAACCGGAGTATACCCGCCGCCCTCTCCCCGTTCAAGAACCTTCGTCTTCTGCGTGATCGCTATTTCCGCCTTATCTCTCATTTCGCTCATATTCCGTTTCCTCCCCTTGTCCGTATTTTGTGTAAAACTCCGCCGACGTAAGCGGTGGTAGCGGCTCGTATATCAGTTTGTTCGCGACTATACTCGACTTCGTTACCGTCAGCAGTCCATACTTTTTCAGCGTTTCGACGTGGCTACGGATTTTATACGGAGATAGTCCGGATCGCACCGTCATTTCACGTTGATTTAGCCACGTTTTACCGTGCATATGGTGCAGCGGGTCTTGTTGACACCATGAACGCAAGAACCCGTAAAAGCCCGCAGTTTCTACGGTGAAATCCTCTAGCGCTAAATACTCGCGATAGAGGACGTTAGGAATAGCGGTGAAGCCGACGTTATGCGTTTTGGACATAAGCGGCGCTCCTTTCAAGTAAACTACGCAGCGGTTGCGTGGGCATTCTGCGCGACCTCTAACACTCGCCGGAAATCCGTATAATCTTCGAAGTATTGCGCTTGATAGGCGGAAGGTAGCCCTGCACGTGAATGATCGCGTATTAGAAACAGCGTCAGTCTTCGCGAAAAAGTAAGCTCCGTCATATGTAGGTAAGCGACGCGCCGACTGACCGGATCAACAATCGCGAAGACGTCAATTTCGTCCGAAGTATAGTGACGAGCTTTAGCAGAAGGACGGCGTATGTCCGCCTTTACGTTAGTCCCGTTGTTCTCTCCACGTTTGACTTGGATGCGCAGACCGGCAACCGTCAGATCATGAACGGATAGCGCTGTGTACGGCTTTTCCGGATCGAATCCGCACTCCAATACATCGAGCATTACGTTACACTCCGCAGCCCCGCCTCGTGCCATTCTCCATTCAACCATTCCGCCAACCCCTCTCTAATAATTAACTCCCTAATAGTAATAACGTATCCCGATTCCGTTTCGCACACTTTCCGTACAATTAATATAACGTAGGTCGATCGCATTCCGTACGCCCGCTATATAAATAAAGCCGACGTCCTCAAGCGATTCGCACACACTATACGATAATATTGGTGTACACTTTCCTCTCCCGCACCGTCTTCCGAAAATAAAATACCTATACTATAGATATGGACACTAATTGAGCAAACTGGTACACGTGCCCTTCGTCCGCGTCTCCATACACTATATATTGTATTCGTAAGTAAAAATAACCCAACATATAGCGTTTGTAAACAGAAATAAATTTATTGATATTTTTGGAACCTTTAGAACATACGTACGTATTACTAATTATAAAACAAAGGACAACTCCACCGCCCGATAAGCGAAGTTGTCCGGAATACCCGCAAGAAGTTGGTGACATTGGCGTATCACAGACACCTCTTACGTTGTTACCCGAAGAGTAGCGGTCCATATTAGCGTATGGCACTTCGGTAAATCGTTCCGCGAGGCAGTCCCTCCGACTACAATCGGCAGGCGCGGACAAAGTGTCGGTTAAAACTACACTAAGTTGAACTTAGGCAGCAGTCATAGTTGGCGCTATGATTACCGTCATTTCAAATGATACTAATCGTTAACCCAAACGTACACAGCGGAGCCCAGCTCGATTATTAAGGCGTACGAGTTCTCCGTCGTGTGCGCGAACTAGAATCGCGTGACGTGTGCGTGTGAATAGTTTTGACTTATGCGGATAGTACATTGGTTCTCACCTCCCTCATATTGGCATCTCTATAATGTCACTGATAGACATCGTAATTCTAAAGTCCGCGCACCATCTTTCGTGCTTGTCCGCATGCCTACTGAGGGCCTTATCTGCTTCGGATATACAACGCACCGTCACCCTACGCAGTTGGTCAAGCGCAGAAAATTCATCCTTAACAACGCGACGTTTCCGGAGGACTTCCTGCAGACTCACAGCCGCACTATATCCGCCTAATACGTCGAGCTCAACCTTTTCAATTTCGTGATAAAGCGCCGCCACTTGTTTATCTAGGCGTGACTGTTCCTTGTTTAACAATGCATAGGCGTTGTCAACCTCAGCACAAAGCGTCTGAAACTGACGGGCGTAATCGTTAGCAAGCTGCATAAGCTGGAACCTCCGATTTTTCGCGGACGATGAAGCCGAGTTCATGCGCCTGGTTAGCGGTAATATCAATGACATTAGCGACGGATCTACGATCAACGGAAGGCAATGCGCGGAAAAATGCGCCAGGAAGGACACATATCTGTTGGCGACGGAATTTACTACTTGCGGGGAATGTGTAATCGAGTTTAGTAACGATGAAATTTCCTGTTCTGCGGTCGAGCGCGTAACCGATTTCTATTGCTTGTGCCATGAATGACCTCCGCGTTTAAAGTCCGACGACTATTGTATGAGTGCGGAATCCGCGACGGACGGCTCAAACGTGAGCTCTCCGTTTCAACCCGCACCGCAGCGGGCCCTCATCAGGCGGTAGTTTATATCGTCAACCCCAATTCGTCGCAGACAGCTCCGACCATATCCCGCACGATGAAATCCAGCGCGGTCATAGCTTGCCAGCGTTCAACTAGTGGCGGAACAACGTCGGCGGTCGTGCCGGACACGTCGTCCGCGATCATTACGGAATCATCGCCGTTATTGCTTTCGTAGAAGCCTGCTTGAGTTGCGCTCTTACGTACTACCTGCGCCCATAGTGCGCCTTCAAAGACGAAGATAGCGCGGTCGTTATCGACTAGGAAAGCCGGAATTGTTTCAAACTCGCCGGGATCAAACGGTCCGAGTACGAGGGTAATCATCTTCATAGGTACAACACCTCCGTTGTTATAGGAATAATTCTTTTGCGATAATAGCGCTGAGAGTAACGAAGGCTTTTACGAACGGCCAAATAGCGTATTTAAGCATCGAGCGGCGATTACGAATGGCGCTCCTAGAAAGGCTGCGGCTTGGGTACGAGGAAACGTCTATAGTAGCGGGTGCGATTGTAATAAGATTAGGCATTTTTGAAACCTCCTATAATTTTATACGTATAATCGTATAACTGTTGACCTTATATTATACGTATATTCGTATAATGTCAACGATTGATTTACGATTTGTTTTTCTTTGGTTATAATGGGTTCAAGGACGGTGAAAACGTTGAGAAAAGTGCGCGTAATAGTGGATGAAATTATTCGAGCGAGAGGAATTACACAAACAGAGCTATCGGACATGTCAGGCGTGCGCCAAGCTTCTATTAGCGAACTGTCTAACAATATGCGAAAAAGTATTAACCGGGAGCACTTAGCTAAGATAGCTGACGCTTTGGAAATAGATGACATTTCGGAGTTATTAATAATAGAAAAATAAAATACATAGATGAAGAGGACCGCACCGACTAAATGGGCGGTCTTTTTTTACCGCAAATTAGCGCAATAAACGCCACCACTAACGAATACACTCCGAAGGGGTTAGCGCGGCTAATTCAACGGTAAATCAACGATAATATAACGACGAAAAGCGCCCGATCCGTAAAAGGACCGAGCGCTTATTTATTTGCGTTTCTTAATGAACCGATCGGCGGGCGAATACGCATCGTGACTCTTTCGCATATCGCCCGTATCCATCTGAATATATCGGCGCATCGTACGTATGTCAGACCAACCCCCCATTTTTTGAAGGGTAAAGGGGTCCGCACCATTTAATATCATAGCGCGAGCCCACGTATGACGGTAGACGTGCGCTGTCATCTTCTTACCGGATACGCCCGCCTTCTCTCCGTAGTATTTCAGTCGCTTATTGAAGTGCGTCGCGGTTACAGGCTCACCAAACGATGACATGAATATTCGGTTAGTCGTGAAAAATTGACGATTCTCTTCGATAAGCTGTAGCAGCAATTTCGCAGTATGTGCGGATATTGGAACCATTCTCGGCTTTCTATTTTTGTTCATCTCGCCAGGTAGAACGATAAATCGCGTTTGAAAGTCGATATCCGTGACGCTTATTTTTAGTAATTCCGAAATTCTAAGCCCGCTGTCTAAAATCGTGACAATCGCCACATAATCCCGAAAACCTACGAAATCCCGCTGATTTGGCTGCGCTAGTATCGCCTTAACTTCATCATCCGTAAGGCAATTCGTTAAGTCCACGTCCTGGCGTATGAGCTTAACCTTAGTAAACGGGTTGATTTCAAGTAGTTCGTCGCGCTCAAGCTGATTAAATATCGCCTTAAGCGTACGAAGTCGGATATTAACCGTCGTATCTGACAGGCCTACACGCTGATTTTCTTCCGATATATACTTGTGTCCCTCATAGCGCACCTGATCGTACTTCATAAACGCGATATGATCCCGCACCATCGCCGTCGTTATATCCCCCGCGTACTCTACCTCCGGATACTTATCGTTCAACCACTTTAGAAAGTAACCGTAATGCTTTCCGTAATCCAGTAACGTCCGATCGCGCAATCCCTCTGACCTTTTCGCATTAATCGCGAAGTCTAACGCTTGATCTAGCGTTATCTTCGGAAACTCTCTTAGCGTGCGGGCTCCGTTTGGAACGCGCCGTGTACGTTTATTTAACGACATAAAAACGACCTCCAATACGCATTAGTCGCGGACTAAATACGTCGTAGAGGTCGTAATCCACAACCCACAAACGGCCATTTCCGGGTTGTTAACTCCGGACCTTCGGGGTTGTTAACGTTCATTTTCACCGCCGCAATCCGCAGTTCCAAACGCCTGTTCGCGAGTGGCTACCGTCTCGGCTACCGTTCAGATCAACGAGGTAAAAACGTTGATACACCGCGCGATTAGCAAGGCTCTTCGTTCGGTTTTCCTGCATCCGTAGCTGTACGGAAGCTTGAGCCACAGCCACAGGTTGCAGTAGCGTTCGGGTTATTAATGGTGAAGCCACCTGTCATGCCGGATTCTTCAAAATCAATTTCGAGACCATCAAGGTAACGAAGATTTTCTTTCTCCACGACAACCTTCATTTCTTGGATGTCCATATATACGTCCTGATCGGTTTCATTATCATCAAAGCCCATAGCGTAAGAGAATCCACTGCAACCGCCGGGCGTTACTCCAATACGGAGGAACATGTTCGGCACTTCTTGTTCAGCAAGCATCGCCTTTAATTGTTCTGCTGCCTTTTCGCTAATATTAATCATGATCATATCCTCCTATAAATTAACTTACTTCAACAGAAAAACTTATGTTTAAGGGACCTTCCGGTCAAAAATTACTTTCTTAAAAATATATACTTAATAAACTCAGTATAACCGACTATTCCATTACCCTCAAGTCACAACTGCCTTATGCCTGACCTGCCGGACCAAAATAAACCATCCATATCCAGCTGTTGATCCCCTTATAAGAGAGGTTTATAATAAGGAAGGCAAACATAAGTAAAAATTCGGAAATTTGTCACGGAGGCTAAACCTCCGATTTATTTTCATGAATGAACAGCTACCGTCTGGGTAAGTCTGGGAATTATCTGCGGGCAATGGACCCCGTAAAACTTTCAGGAGGAATTTATTATATGTCTACTCTTTTCACCCCCCAAACAGACGCCCGAATGATGAACATTATTGAAAAAGTTCGTGGCGGCGAAAGATTGAATTTAGAAGATGGCGTTTATTTATATCAAAGTAACGACCTACTTACGATTGGCCAATTAGCAAATGAAGTCAATCTTGCAAAGAACAACAACAGGGTATATTTTATCGAAAACATGAGTCTATATTTCACCAATGTTTGCGAATCTCACTGTGCATTCTGCAATTTCCGCAAAGATGATGGAGAAGAGGGTGCTTATACCCTTTCCGGTCAGGAAATGGTGCAATATGTCGAACAGCATATTCATCCAGGTGTGCGCGAATTCCATATCGTAGGCGGTCATAATGACAAGGTTCCTTTCCAGTATTACGTGGATTCTTTAAAAGCCTTGAATGAACGTTTCCCTGAGGTAACCTTAAAAGCATACACTGCAGCCGAAATCGATTTTTTCACCCGAATTAGCGGATTGAGTATTCGTGAGGTACTCGAGCAGCTGCGTGCTGCAGGACTTAAGACACTTACTGGTGGCGGCGCAGAAATATTATCCGATCAATACCGTAAAAAAATGCGCGTAGATAAGGCTAATGTGGAAGAATATCTGGAAGTTCACCGAACAGCACATCAGCTTGGCATGAAGACACATACAACTATGCTTTACGGTTCGATTGAATCTCATGAAGATCGTATCCGGCACATGATGCAGATCCGCGATCTACAGGATGAAACCAATGGCTTTATGGTATTCATTCCATTATCTATGCAGCCTAAGAACAAGAATGCAGGGATTATGCGCCGCAACTCCGCTTATGAGGATCTGAAGACGATTGCGATCAGCAGATTGATGCTGGATAATTTCGATCACATCAAAGCGTACTTTATTAATATCGGTCCTCAGCTTACTCAAGTTGCACTGAACTTCGGTGCTTCTGACGTCCATGGTACTATTCTTAAAGAACGCATTAGCCATGCGGCTGGTGCCTTAACACCTGAAGGCCTCACTCGCGATGAATTGATCTGGTTAGTAAAAGGTGCTGGACGAATTCCAGTAGAACGTGACACGTTCTACAATGCGATAAAGGTATACGAATAAAAAACTACCTAGATCCGTTACCCTATATTGGAAAGGAAGTTCGGTCAGCATGAGAACATTACTCGTTCTGGGCGGCGGCTATGGCGGCTTGGCCCTAATTCAAGAATTGCTCAATAATCACCTTCCTCAGGATATTGAAATTATCTTAATTGACCGAATGCCTTATCAAGGAATCAAAACGGAATATTATGCGCTTGCCGCGGGTACAGTAACTGACTATCACTTGCGGATCCAGTTTCCGGTTCATCCCCGTCTCACTATCCGTTACGGTGAGGTGAGTTCCATTGATTTGGAGAGTAGAATCATTACAATGGAGCCTGATGAGACTGTGTCTTATGACATACTTGCCATTGCACTAGGTTGTACCGACAATTACCATAACATCCCTGGAGCTGATCAATATACTTGCAGTATCCAGACCTTTGCAGGAACACGCGAAACTTACCAACGTTTAAACGATGTGAAGCCTTATGGAACAATTAACATTGTAGGCGGCGGACTGAGTGGAGTGGAATTGGCGGCAGAGCTTCGGGAGAGCCGGCCAGATCTTAATATTGCTATTCTGGATCGTGGTGAACGTGTCTTATCTGCCTTCCCTGCGAAGCTATCACAGTACGTGGAGGAATGGTTTCACCACCATCAAGTACAGACACTTGGACGTGTCTCCGTATCCCACGTAGAGAAAGATGCGCTTTTTAACGGTACAGAGGAAATTCTTTCAGATGTTACGGTATGGACCGCGGGGATCCAACCGGTGAAGGTTGTTCAGGAATTAACAGTCCCTAAGGATCGCGGAGGACGAATCATTCTGGATGAATATTATCGTGTACCTGATTATCCAGAAGTGTATGTAATTGGCGACTGTGCCAGCCTGCCATTCGCTCCAAGCGCACAAGCCGCAGGAGCGCAGGGTGAGCAGGTTGCTCAGGTTATTCAAGCCATGTGGCGCGGCGAGACCCCTAAGCTTCATCCTATTCGTCTAAAGGGTACCTTAGGCTCACTAGGCAAGAAAGCTGGATTTGGTCTTATGGGCCAACGCTCCGTCAAAGGACGGGTTCCCCGTATCCTTAAGAGCGGGGTGCTCTGGATGTCAAAACGTACTTTAGGATAAACCTAAGGGCTGCTCTTTTCCGTTATAAATACGAAAAAGAGCAGCCCTTTATTTTCCACAAAAAGCATTTAATCGAGATCCATATTAAACCAAGCCTCTAGCTCTTTGATTTTAGTATCAATTTTCTTTTCTAGCTCGTCAACAGTATCTGCTGCAACGATGTCCCCTTCAACCATGGCAAACGGGGTTAAATAACATTCCCCACAATTGTTCAGGCATCCGTATTCGATCACATCGTAATCTGGATTTTCCTCCAGCTTATGCATTAGCTTGTCTGTTCCGTGACCCATGTTACTGGCACAAAATTCAATAATTGGTCTCATGATGATCTCCCTATTCCGCCTAACCATTTTATTTTTTAACTTTTTGTACTATAATGAACTTACGAAAGGAGTGATTGAGAAATGAGTGAGAATGCACAAAGCACCGAAATGTATGATGAAGTATTGGAAGTGCTGGATAAACTTCGTCCGTTCCTGCAGCGCGATGGCGGTGACGTTGAACTGGTCGATGTAGAAGACGGCATCGTTAAGTTGAAACTTATGGGTGCCTGCGGCAGCTGCCCAAGCTCCACGATCACCTTGAAAGCCGGGATTGAACGCGCCCTTCTTGAAGAAGTAGAAGGCGTACAAGAAGTTATGCAAGTATTCTAATCCCATTCAATATCATTCCCGATCCTCCTCTTTAGGAGATCGGGATTTTCTTATTATAGAGGATTTACCCTCCTCCTACAACATACAGCATAAAACCCGCATGCCATTAGGCAGCGGGTTTTATGCTGTATTAGAGATTAAGTCAGCTTTCTGTCTTAAAATGCAGGAATGATCGAACCTTTGTATTGCTCTTCGATGAATGCCTTAGCTTCTGGAGAATTCAGTGCAGCAGCCAGCTTTTTGATTGCATCGGAGTCTTTATTGTCAGGACGAGATACCAAGATGTTAGCATAAGGGGAATCAGTTCCCTCGATGAACAAAGCGTCTTTAGTAGGAACCAGGTTAGCTTCCAAAGCATAGTTAGTGTTAATCAAGGCAAGATCTACCTCATCCAATTGACGACCTAACATAGCTGCATCTAGTTCGATGATTTTAAGGTTTTTCTTATTTTCAGTGATATCCGCTTGGGTAGATGTGATGTTGGTATCATCTTTCAAAGAAATCAGTCCATTTTTGGCAAGCAGGATCAGTGCACGACCACCGTTTGTAGCATCATTCGGGATGGCTACTTTCGCACCATCAGCCAGCTCGTCGATGGATTTGATTTTTTTGGAATAAGCACCAAAAGGTTCAACGTGAACGGCTGTAACAGAAACTAGATCCGAACCGTTCTTTTGATTCTGGTCATCCAGGTAAGGTTGATGTTGGAAGAAGTTAGCATCCAGATTCTTCTCTGAAAGCTGAACGTTTGGTTGAACATAGTCAGTGAATTCTTTGATTTCCAATGTAATTCCTTGCGCTTCAAGCAAAGGAGCAATAGCTTTTAGGATTTCAGCGTGTGGAACAGGTGAAGCACCGACCACCAATTTTACAGGTTCTGCGGATGACTCAGTTGCAGCACCATCTTTTGGTGCATTAGTAGCAGCCGAGTTAGAAGCATTATTGTTATTGCCGCAAGCAGCCAGCACCACAACCAGTGTCAGACTAAAAAAAGTAAGTAGTAATTTTTTCATTTTAAATCCCCCTCTTATCCTTGGTATTTGTATGAATAAGGCTATATATGGACGTACCTTATTTCCGCGTGAAATGTCGTACTAGTCGATCACCGGCCATTTGT
The DNA here is from genome assembly GCF_976954365.1 of Paenibacillus sp. Marseille-Q9583. NCBI lineage: Bacteria > Bacillati > Bacillota > Bacilli > Caryophanales > Paenibacillaceae > Paenibacillus > Paenibacillus sp. Marseille-Q9583. The sequence continues at coordinate 63,936 of NZ_CDRJTB010000019.1, read as the reverse complement.
AGCAGTTGCACCAGTATGACCATCAAGACTACAGAGATAATCATAACTTCCTTCTCATATCGGTAATATCCATAACGAATCGCTAGATCCCCTAGCCCGCCGCCGCCTACCATCCCGGACATTGCCGTATAGGAGACCAGTGTAACCAGTGTGATCGTAACCCCAGCGAGCAGACCTGGACGAGCCTCTGGCAAAAGAACACGCATAACGATCTGATTCGTGGATGCTCCCATCCCTTGCGCCGCTTCGATTACTCCACGATCCACTTCTCTTAATGCCGTTTCCACCAAGCGAGCAAAGAATGGAGCTGCACCAATCACGAGCGGTGGAATCGTACCTAGTACTCCAATGGAGGTTCCAACGATGGCTTTGCTAAAAGGAATTAACGCCACCATCAAAATGATAAACGGTACGGAACGCAAGATGTTTACAAAGAACGATAAGACCGAGTAAATTACTCTGATTACTATACTATTCGATCTTCCCCATAAATACAATAGAATTCCGAGTGGTAAACCAAGAATAATTGTGAACAATCCAGAGAATATTAACATTTGCAAGGTAGCAACTGTAGCATCCATCATTTCTTGCCAGTTTAAGTCTGCGAAATTCATTACGAAATCACCTCCACTTCAAGGCCTTGAGCGGTTAGTTCGGCTATCGTCACAGCGATCGCTTCAGCTGGACCTTCGAACCGAACAATCATTTGTCCATAAGGTACGTCTTTTATCGTTGAGATGGTACCATGCAGAATGGCGAAGCTAACACCTGTCTCACGTACTACATTGGAAAGTGCAGAGCCGTAGGTCTTCTCTCCAAAAAAAGTAATTTTGACGGCCTGAGAGTTGTCCCCAGCAGCAGCATCAAGCGCCGTACGAAGGGGTCCTTCATTCTGTGATTCACTGCGAATGAAATCACGAGTGACCTCATGCTGCGGCTTCAGGAATACCTCCGTAACTTTACCTTGCTCAACGATACCACCCCCATGAATGACCGCAACACGGTCGCAGATGCTCTGAATCACGTGCATTTCGTGAGTGATCAGCACAATGGTCAGATGGAATCGTTTATTAATATCGAGCAATAGCTTAAGAATAGAGTCTGTCGTTTGTGGGTCAAGCGCAGAGGTTGCTTCGTCACATAGCAGCACATCAGGGTCACTGGCAAGTGCCCGTGCGATGCCGACCCGTTGCTTTTGTCCGCCTGATAATTGGGAGGGGTATTTATCCCGGTGTTCTTCAAGCCCCACTAAGGCAAGCAAATCTTTCACTTTAGTATCAATATCTGCTCTCGAGGTGCCTGTGAGCCGCAGAGGAAAAGCAATGTTATCGTACACCGTCGCAGAAGATAGCAGATTGAAATGTTGAAAAATCATCCCAATTTTGCGCCGCTGTTCCTGCAGCTGACCTTGAGTAAGCTTGGTTAGTTCAATGCCATCTACCCAAACCTCCCCTTCTGTCGGACGCTCCAACAGATTAATGCAACGGATCAATGTACTTTTCCCCGCTCCAGAATGGCCAATAACTCCGAATATTTCACCTTTTTCGATAGACAAATTCAATCCGGAAAGTGCTGTAGCCGCATGGCTTCCTTTTCCATATACCTTTTTTATTCCTTTTAGATTAATCAACGCTCGTCGCCCCCTTTATATTTCACTTATTCCATACAAAAAAACCTCCGACGATCGATGCAGATCGCAAGAGGCTCTGTGTGTTTATTTAGACAATGCCTTCTCATCTGCCAACGACCACAAACCTTGCGTCATTGTAGGAATTAGCACCATGACATTTGTACATAACGCTAATCGCGCTGTATACAAATCGGTTGCCGGGCTTCATCGGGCCTATCCCTCCGCCACTCTCGATAAGATATAGAGTATGAAATTTTATGTTTGAATTCGTACAGACTTTAATGCAAGCATAAGTATAGTAAGTTTCTTGTTTTTTGTCAAAAGGAAATATCTTGAACGCTTAGGATTGTACACGCTTTGCCTTGCTAATTTCCTTACGCAGCTGCTCATTGCTATAGCTAAATGCCGCGATTAATGTTTTACAGTTCATTTCTAGGGATTGCTTTAAATCCTCAAGATGGCTATCTAAATCCTCAAGCTGAATTTTGTCATGCAAGCCTTGATGTCGCTGCCATAAATCATCCTGCATTTCGGAATTCATATAATGAATTTCAGCATTTCTGCGCTTGCGTAGATTCTCCAGTGGATCACGATAAGAGTTCTTAATCTGTTCCAGTTGATCTGCTAGCGCAGGATGCACATTCAATAACTGAAGTTGACGCAGTACTGTAAAATAAGAAAAGTGCGTTTTTAATTTGGAGGTTTTGAGATCATAAAAATGATTCAGTACCGTTCCAAGCTTGTCCAGAAGAGAGAACACACGAATAAATCCATCTTTATAAAAATAAACATACCGCGCATAATCGCCTTGTTCTACTGGTGACATATCGTCCATAAACCCTGCGATTACCGATTTCCGATAAAAAGCAGCTGCGAACCAGCTTTGCTCCAATTCATCCAATGAGGAGATCAGTCCACGTGTCCAAATCTCCAGCTTGCGGTATTCATGGTCATTATCCTCATGAGCGTTCATTTCCTTGCGCAATAAGGCTGCAAATGTGGCCATGTTCTCCATCGCGTCAGCCAAAACACCGCTGTTCTTCCGAGGCGGCTCTCCAAGTATAACCCGCAGCATATCCCAGTCCTCCTAAAGTTTTGTCCAGCACCACGATATACCGATTTCCACTTTATTATTCCGCAGGTAAAGCGACTCTATCCACGGTGGGAACTTTCTACCAAGGGTGCTACAACGGTGTCATTGGATTCGCTCTATTTTTTTTAACAACTACATTTCTCGCGCGATTCAGCTGCCAGACTCTTACACTCATATAACATAAGACACCAAACAAACTAGCGATCAGCAAAATATGAGCTAAAGCGGCAAATATGTACAATCTTTCATTATCTAGTGTGTAAACAACAGCAGCTCCACTAAATACCTGCATCAAGCACAGCAGAACAGCCGCTACGCCAAGGGCTCTTAGCTCTGGGTAATCCTTATGTTTCCAAAAAGCTAAATGTCCAAGCACCGCAGTAAGAATGAATAAGATCAAAGCCGCAATCCGGTGCGTAAAAACAATACCTACTCCCCCTGAAAGCTCGGGAACCCATTCACCGTTACAGAGCGGCCAGCCAGAACATCCACCGCGCGAATCCGTATGACTAACAAAGGCTCCAATATAAACAACAACATAGGAATATAAGGCCGTGAAGCAGGTTAAATTGCGGAAAGCCTTACTGACGGGTTTCTTCTGAAGCTCCATCTTAGGATCGTACTCACCTGCTTCATGTCGCCTTTTAGTTCCTAGAGCCAGCATTAGAGAACTTGAAAAAGCGATCAAGGAAAAGCCCATATGCAGTGCCATTACAGCAGCAGATTGGGATTTAATCACTGCAAGCGCTCCCATACCACCTTGAACAATTACAAACAGCAACGTCATGAATGCATATACTAACAAGTCCCGCCGATTTCGAGCATAACGCCAAAAGGCAAGCATCGAGGCAAGTGACAATAACCCTGCCAATCCGCTAAACAAGCGATGGGTGTATTCAATCATCGAACCTACAGTATAGGCCGGAATCAATTTCCCATGACAGAGCGGCCATTCATTTCCGCATTCCAATCCCGATCCAGTCTTCGTTACAACCGCTCCCCCTAGTACAGCGAGGAACATGATAAGGCAAGTAAGATAACTAAGCCATTTCAACTGATTTGTCGACAAAAATATCACCCGCAGTTTTTAGTAATGAAGAAGCATCTTAAAAAACCACCGCTTTTGCTCGAACAGGCGAAAGCGGTGGTTTTCCGGAATTACTGTTGAAGGCTTTGATGCACTTGAACCGCTTTATCCAGGAAATTCTCAATTTCCTCGCGGGATTTACGTAATTTATTAACGAATCTAACCAATTCACGTCCATCGGAATACGCGACAAAGCTTGGAATACCCATAATATTTTGTTCCTGACTAACGTCACCCACAGCATCAACGTCAACCTCAACCAGCGTTAGACGATCTGCATAGGCTTGCTCTACCTCAGGAATAAAAGGATCGATAAATTTACAATCCGAGCACCAGTCCGCCTTGAAGATGGCTACAGTTAATCGAGGAGATTGAATGGCTACCTGAAATTCAGCAGGAGAACTAATTTTGTCCATAGCTTGTTCAGTCCTTTCTTCCATATCTGTCAAATTTCTATTCTTTAAGTGAAGCAAAATGTCATGCAGAAGTCAAACTTATTCTCTCATACGAACACGCGCAGGCTGCAATTTCATCAGTGGATGGAGCAATTTTTGCAATGCACGCGGATAACTGGAGATTTCCTGTTTAGTAAGCACACCCAGTACAATTAGCATGACCAGATAAATAACAACAACTGCGGCCCCTACAACAAGACAAGTGATCAGAAACGCCAGACGTGCAGGCATTAGATCTGTTAACAGAATTCCAGCTTGGTTAAGTCCAAAACCAATACCACCGGACACCAGAACCGCAATTGCGAAGCCGCCCCACCGTTTACCCATAATTTCGAAAGGTACAATGGATTTCAGCATCCGTAAGTTAAGAATAGTAATAACTACGAAACAAAGTGCTGTTGCACCGATAATCCCGTAGATCCCAAATATCTTACTTAGTAAGAAGCTTGCGACTAATTTAACAATAATACCCACTAGCACATAATACATTGAAATGCGTGATTTGCCCATACCGAGCAAGATGGAGTTCGTTGTCATCATGGTGATCTGAAAGATCGTTCCAATCGTAAGCATCGCCACAATTCCGCTTCCGTCCAAGCTGCTGAACAATAACCCGTTTACAGAATAAGCTGCTGCCACAAGTGCCAACACAATTGGCATCCCTGTCAGTATAGAAATCCGCAAAGCAAGTGTAATTTGCTTCTTCAAGTGTCCCTCATCACGACGGGCATAAGCAGCTGAAATGATCGGAATCAGCGAGGTACCTAGCGCAATGGCTAGTACCGGTGGAATTCCGGCCACACTTTGAGCACGCGTGGTTAGTATACCCAAAGCTGCTGTTGCACTCTCTCTACCCATCTGATCAATAAGCAGGGGAACAGCCAAAGAAGTATCAATTACATTCACTACGGGAATCGTAAGTGAAGAGAGCACGATCGGAATTGATAATGTGAAAATATCTTTGTAAATTCCCCAAATCGGCAATTTTTGAGTGGTATTGTAATTTAATCCTTGCTGTTTATCCTCTCGGCGCAGCTTGATTGCAAAATAAATCATGACACCAAATGCTGCAATACTACCAATTACGCTACCGAAGGATGCTCCCGCAGCTATAGTTGTATTGTTATATCCCTGCTGTAATAGAATATAAGCTAGTAAAATAGCGACTAGTACGCGAGCGAACTGCTCTACAATCTGTGAAATACCACCTGCCATCATATTGTTGCGCCCTTGAAAATATCCACGCATCATGGCAATTGCCGGAAAAAGTAAAAGCGCAGGTGCAATAGCCCTAACTGCCATCGCTGATTCAGGTACATCAGCAATATGTGTCGCATAGAACGGAGCGCCTATGTACAGCAATGCCGTCATGATTACCCCTGCTGCTACTGAAAACAGCAATGCTGCATGATACACTTGTCTCGCCTCTTCAGGACGATTCAGAGCGTACCGCTCGGAGACCATTTTACTGAGCGTACTTGGAATACCTGCTGTAGCCACGGTGAGCAGCATTAAATAGATATTGTTCGATACCCCAAATGATGCTCTCCCCACATCATCAAAAATATGATCCAGCGGCACCCGCTGAACAAGCCCGAGTACCCTTGCCACCAAAGCTGCAGCAGCAAGGATAAGCGTGCCTTTTACGAAAGACTCTTTCTTGGACAAACCATTTCCCCTTCTTCACTGTTAAAATTAAAACCGGACGACCCATATAAAAAAGAGGACGACCATAATAATTTGTAGCACAATTTTGACAACAGTACTACTAAACAACCCAAGTATTGATCCTACACTTACTTTGGCAGCTTTAGCTGGTGAAGAACCTACAATCAATTCTCCTATAAAGGCACCCAGAAACGGACCAATAATAAGTCCAAAGGCTGGGATTACAAAAGGACCAAAGATTAGCCCAATCGTACTCCCGATAATCGATGAACGTGAGCCGCCAAATTTCTTAACGCCCCACGCCCCTACAACGTAATCAGCAATAAATAAAACTGCAACGATCAGCGTTTGAATGATCCAGAACCAGACACCAAAAGGCTCGAAAGAAAAGAACCAGCCATATACGAAAAAGGCAAGGTAAATCGCAAGCGCACCCGGCAGTATAGGGTACACAGCCCCCGCTAGCCCTACGGCAAATAAAGTAATAATAAGAATCCAACCCAGGATCGTCAAAACTTAACCTCCTAATAGCAAATATGCTCTATGGATTCACTTCGCAATAGCTCCATTAAAAATATATTTTTGAATGACTTCTGCAATTCCATCATTATTATTAGAAGCCACCACAACGTCAGCCTCTTCTTTTACCGTTTCCTGAGCGTTGCCCATGGCAACCCCAAGCCCTGACTGCTGAATCGCTGCAAGGTCATTGAGGCTGTCACCAACCGCTATAACTTGGGACATGTCTAGTCCTAGCAGCTTACAGACTTCCATGATTCCGGCTGCTTTATTCACTCCTAGAGGGTTAATCTCCAGGTTATGTGGAGAGGAGTTCGTAATTTCCAATCCACCCATATCTTGAAGACGAAGCAGCAGCTTATGACGAAGCTCATCATCTTCGGTGTGATAACCGAATTTAAGCCATTCTCTGCCCGTTACATCCCCATCCCAGTTATCCTGTTTGTGGACTTTTTCCGTAGAATAGGCCCAGAACCAGATGTCATCTTCTTTAGCAAGTTCATACATTTGTTGTACCAGCATAGGATCCATCAATGATCGCCGATAAATTTCATGTGGTGCTCGCCATATCTCACTACCGTTCACAGTAATCATAGGTGTTTCTAGTCCAAGCTGCTCAGCATATGGAAATGCACTTGTAAAGGCTCGGCCTGTCGACAGACAGACATGAACGCCTGCGTCGACCGCCTTTTGAAGCCATTTCACCGTTGTAGGTGTAATAATCTGTTCATCGTTCAGTAGGGTTCCATCCATATCCAAAGCAAGCAGGCGGTATTTGGCAGTCATTGCCACCCCTCCATTCTTTTATGCTCTCAATAGAGCAGCTGTTTATTTTTTAATCATTATTCACCTTAGAGTCAAAGTTACTGAGTACCTGTAGTCGTTCCTTCATTCGCAGGATCATTTGTATTATTACCTGACTGTAGACTCTTCTTCGGAACGCCATCAAGTCCATATTCCCAATCATAAGCATCAAAAATTTTACGTGCGACCGGCGCGGCACTCTGGGAACCAAAGCCTCCTTCTGGAATAACTACGGCTACTGCCAGCTTAGGGTTATTTCGTGGGGCATAAGCAATAAATACACCGTTATCGCGAATTTGACCCTTTGCCACTTGTTGAGATGTTCCCGTCTTACGAGCAAAATCATAAGGGAAATCAGAAAAAGCACTAACTTCACTTCGCATACCCTGTTGAATTTCTTTCCAGTAGGATTTATCGAAGGCTGTTACTTCATCTATTACCTCACGACCGAACTCCTTAACTACTTTTCCGTCAGCATCTGTAATCTTGCTAACTAGCTGAGGTTTGATCCGCTGTCCTTCATTAGCAAGTGTAGCTACGTATTGGGCAAGCTGCAACACCGTATAACTACCTTGTTGGCCGAAAGAAGCATATACAAGTGCCGCTTGGGCACTACCCGCAGCCTCTATATTGGTATAGTTAATCTGTCCTAAGAATTCATTTGGCAGACCACTTCCCGTGGATACACCAAGTCCAAACTCTTTCATATACTTATCCCAGATATCTACGCCTTTGCTTTTGTATTTGTCATACAATCGTTTACCGATCATATCCACCATGAACGCATTCGAGGATTTCTCAATCGCTCTTGCTGGATCCATAGAACCGTATACGTGTCCTCCAGAGTTTCTTACCTTGGTTTCATGACCTGCTTTACCAAAAGTCGCGAAACCTCTATCGGGATAGTAGGTTGAGGTTGTAAAGAGACCTTCATTCAGACCCACGAGTACGCTCAAAGGTTTAATCGTCGAACCTAGAAGCAGTACAGACCTTAGTCCATTCCCTGACGTTCCTGAAGAAATCGGATTAATGGTACCGTTCTGATAGTTGTCCATGATACTGTTCCAGACATCTGTGGACAAGGAGCCTGATGTCCATATATTCGTATCGTAGTCCGGCATGCTCGCCATACTGACGATATTCCCCGTATCGACTTCCATCGCTACAGCGTAACCAGTTAAAGCATTAGGATGCGTTTTACCCTGTACAGTATTGGAATGCAACCACTTAATCTGATCCATAATCGCCTGCTCTGTCTTCATCTGAATGTTCTTATTAATAGTTGTCCAGACGTCATTGCCTTTGACAGGAGGGACTACACGTTCAACTTTCTCTGCCATGTTCTGTGGATTGACGGAGATTTCCTGATAGCCGTTTTGTCCCCGAAGCTCTCTCTGATACTGCAGCTCCAGGCCGTCAAATCCGACAAATTCGTCGTCCTTGTAAGTTAGTCCTGGCTCCGGATTGTTCTTCATAGCATTTAAGATATTCTTATAAATATTAAGGCTGTTTGCTGATTTAAAAGGCTTGATATAACCTATCGTCTGTACGGCAACCGTATCTTTATCGTAATGACGAATGCTTTCTTCGACAATTTCAAGGCCTGGATATTCTCCCTTATGTTCCATAAAATAGGCTACTTCCTGAGTAGTCAGGTCCGCCTTAATTCGCCGTGCCATAAAGCCAAGTGATTTCCGGAAATATAAATCCAGTGTGTCAATAACATCTTCTTCTGTCATCTTCTCAGCTTTTGGATCACCATATTTATTGAAATCAGCTACCAGCTTGGCTGCCAATGCATCTGACTTGGCTTTAGCTTCTGGAGTTAGGGTAGTTTTACCGGTAATTTTATCTGTTTGCTTAGCGGTATACTCCTTATTGAGCGTAATATACAGCGATTGAACCGGTGTAGAGTACGCTAACTTCTCACCTTCAGCAGCATAAATTACACCTCTCATGGATGCAAGGGGTACATTTTTGGTATCTCTGCTTGTCTCCACTTCAGTTAAAGTTGGTCCTTCCACGAATTGCAACACAGCCAGGCGTATAATAATTACGCAAAATATAACAAACGTGCTAAAGAAAAACACGTTGAGTCGCAGGCCTATGGAACTTTTACTGTTGGTCTCATCTGGAGGTGAGGCCTGCTTACGAAAAAAACTCACAGTTTATTTCTCTCCTTTTTCTCTAATTATTTTTGAACGGGGTCTGACGCAGGAGCAACATTCTTTTTCGGCACACCATCGAGCCCATACTCCCAATCATAGGCGTCAAAAATTTTACGAGCCACCGGAGCAGCGCTGTTGGAGCCAAAGCCCCCTTCTGGTATAACAACCGCTACGGCCAGCTTCGGATTTTCTCGCGGAGCAAAGGCAATAAATACCCCATTATCGCGGTTTATATTTTTTCTATCTGTTTTTTCAGAGGTGCCTGTCTTACGTGCAAAATCATAAGGAAAATCATCAAAAGCACTAACTTTACTGCTCATCCCCTGTTTGATCTCTTTCCAGTAGGATTTGTCAAACGTTACTGTATTAAGCACTTCTCTTTTAAATTCCTTAACCAACTTACCTTGTGTATCCGTGATCTTACTAACAAGTTGAGGCTTAACACGCACCCCTTCATTAGCAAGAGTAGAAGCATACTGGGCAAGCTGCAATGTAGTATAACTGCCCTGTTGGCCAAAAGAAGCATAGATAAGTGCGGCCTGCGAGCTGCCTGCGGCCTTAAGATCAGTATAGTTAATCTGGCCCGGTGATTCACCTGGGAGACCACTTTTCGTTGATACACCCAGCCCGAATTTTTTCATATATTTGTCCCAGACCTCTATGCCTTTATCCCCCGGATATTTCTTGTAAAGCTGTTTACCCACCATATCAATCATAAATACGTTAGAAGATTCTCTAATGGCTTTAGCTGGATCTAGTGGACCATATACGTGACCTGATGAATTTCTTACGGATGATTTATTATCCTTACCGAAATAAGTAATGCCCACATCTGAATAGGTTGTTGAGGTATTAAAAAAACCTTCATTTAAACCAATTAACACACTTAATGGTTTGATCGTAGATCCCATAAACACAAGTGAACTAAAATCATGACCTGATCTACCCGATGAATTTGAAGTAATCGTACCGTTTAGATGATTATTCATAATTTTATTCCAGACAGATGTTGGTAAGGAGTCTTTGGTCCATATATTTGAATCGTAATCCGGCATGCTTGCCATGGCAACAATATTTCCAGTCTCCACTTCCATTGCTACGGCGTATCCGGTTAAAGCATCTGGATGCGTCTTACCTTGAACAGAATTAGTATGCAGCCATTTAATCTGATCCAATATGGCCTGCTCTGTCTTCATCTGAATCTTCTTATTAATGGTCATCCAAATATTATTACCTTTTACAGGAGCAACGTTCTGTTCAACCTTCTCAGCCATATTCTGAGGTGTCACCGAAATGACCTGATAACCATTTTCTCCTCGTAGCTCTCGTTGATACTGCATTTCCAGACCGTCAAACCCTACATATTCTTCTGCTTTATACATAAGTCCAGGGGGAGAATCTTTTTTCATTTCACTACGGACATTCTTATACATCGCTATATCTTCAGTCGATTTAAACGGCTTTCCAAAGCCGACTGTCTGCACCGCTACCGTATCTTTATCGTAGTGACGAACGCTCTCCTCCACGATCGTTAGCCCCGGATAATTGTCTTTATGCTCCATGAAATAGGCTATTTCCTCTGGAATTAATCCAGTCTTGATCCGTCGCGGCACATAACCTAAATACTTTTTGAAATCTAAATCTAATGAATCCAAGATATCTTGCTGCGTCAGCTTTGGTGCATTCGGATCTCCATATTTAGCAAAATCAGCTGCAAGCCTTGCTGCAAGAATATCGGAGTTGTACTTCGCCTTCTCCGTAAGTGAGGTCTCACCCGTTACTTTATCTGTCGTTCTAGCTGTATAATCTTTAGTTAATGTAAGGTAAAGCGACTCCGTAGGTGTTGAATAGGCAATCTGCTCTCCTTCGGCAGCAAAAATAATCCCACGCATCGCTGCGAGCGGAACAATTTTCGTTTCCCGGCTCGTTTCTTCTTCACTCAACAGAGCTCCCTCAGTAAACTGTAAACCTGCAAGACGTACGATAATAATACAAAAAATAAAAAAAGTGCCAAAGAAAAAAATATTCAGTCTCAAGCCTACAGAATTTCTTGAAGATATCCCGTCCTTAGGCGGGAGCTGCTTCCCAAACAAACTCACCAGCTTTCTCCCCTTCTACAAGCATAAACGTCTTGACCATCCTTATAAGGAAGGTAAGTGTTTAAGCGAGAAATATAAGACATAAAGTATAGTGCTTATACTTTCTTATATTTTAAAAAAATGTCTGACAACCCTTTGCCTGCGACATTACTCTTATGATGAAGGTGAGTTCTTAGCTGCTTATTGTGAGCATGCCCTCGCATTTAAGTTAGAACTGACGTTACTTGAGTTTATTGTACCACACCCCAGGAGTTCAGCGCCCTCACTCAGAGGGCGTTCTCCCTAATATGCGTTTCATCAAAATCCTTCGGATTGAACCAATCTCCACTGCTAGCCCAAGTCGGATCCAGCGGAATCCAAGCTTGCCGATCACTTATATATACTTCATTCCAAGCATGTGCACCATAACCGCCACGCCCATCATAACCCTGACCTGTTACAACCCGTACCTGCAAGCCCTGTGAACGAGCCATCACAGCGTACAGTCGGGCATAGTCTATACACACCCCTTGCCGAGTGTCGAATGTATCCTGTGGTGTCTGTTCATGCCAGACCCTATTTTGCAAATAATTATCAGCCTTAGCATAATCGTAAGTCACGCGTGTACCTACCCATTCATAGAGAAGTCTCGCTTTTTTCTCTTCATCTTGCGCTTGTCCAACAATGTCTTCTGCTGCTCCTATAATATCCTGAGGAATTTCATGATCGATAACCTCATATTTTCTACGAAGGATATCATTCATCTCTGCTGCAACGGTCTTCGTCAGAATTGGAAGTTTCTTCTGCACAGTCTCACCAACAATAGGTTCAAATACAGCAGCTGCACTCTGACTATAGATTGGAGAGGACTCCACATAACGACTAAATCCACTCTCCGGATTTAATCCAACACAGATGAAAAGAGCAAGAACAATTACCAGACTACGCATTAAGCCGATAATTAATCCAACCATTGCTCCTCCCATACGGCTTACCTGCGTAATCTTTCTGTCTTTAAACTTCTTAGTACGCCGCAATTGTGGAAAAGGAAGCAACATGGATAACAATCCTAGGAGCATACGAATTAACAGATAAGAAATCAGGAGTAACAATAGAAATCGAACTAGCGGTGATTCTGATAACACTGACACCGCCGTATAATAAATTTGCTGCCACTGTGTAAGCTTCGTATCAGGAAGACTAATCCCAGATGCCCAAGTCTCTACATAGGGATTGAGGTAGGCCGCAGCTGGGATAGCTAATACCAAAGATGCTATAGTAAATAATCCTGTTCCCAGCAGCCCAAATAATCTTCCGGTAGCGCTTGAGAAACCTCTGCTCCATCCTTGCAATAGAGAGAAGACTACAACCAGCAGGAGGGCGATGGAGATGATATTAGCATCACTCACACTAGTCATCCATCCGTTTATCATATCCGCTCTCTCCTCTCAGTCGCGTACTTGCTCGCTTGTTATATTTTTGAGTCCAAGCCTGTTATTGATGTTTTCGGGCTTCCTCGATAAATGTTTTTGTCGTATCTGTAACACTCCACTTTCCAAGACTAACACCACGGAAAGTAACCTCTACTTTATCTTCACCCGCTGCGCCCTTCACTTCAATATTCGGAGTTGTAATCGTAAAGGTCCCGTCTCCATTTGAAGTGTATTTCGCATCCTGCGCTTCTTTAAGCATAACCTCTTGCGCTTCCTTCTTTAGCGTGCTTACCGTTCCATCTGCCACCTTATTCACAGCGTTACCAATTTGGTCCATTGTAACACCACTATAGATGAACAAACCTACAACGATCACAATGACAATCGCCCATTTAAGAACGGTTTTAACCAAATTAACAACCGCAAACAGCAGGACAAGCGCAATTACAATAACTAGCCAATTTTCCCTTATAAACTGTGACCATACCTCTGGATCCATCAATCTCACAACACCCCTATCGCCTAGTTTCGTCCCAAGGATTCTCTCTTCCCATAGACATAACGCCAATATTAATTATTATACATGAATACCCATCATAATTCATGGTTCCACCCTCCGTAAAAGGTATACCTACTAGCGGAATTAAAAAAGCGGTATAAGCCCTCTCTGTCCCACGTAAAGTACAAGTAGTGCTTAAGAATTGGTTCTTCATTATTACGCCGTCCTGCATTCACTTGTGCTGTAGGTGGCTCTCGGAGGTGTTTCCCTGTGAAAACTGCGCTGTGGCTATACTTATTTCTCTTTTTGGCGTTCTTCGATTTACATGCTCAGTATCCCGTCCTTACGCCCTTTGCCATCTCTCTTGGTGCGGGACCCACCTTTATTGGCTGGATGATGGGCATGTACTCGTTGACCCACCTTCCCGGCAATCTGCTTGCAGGCGTACTAGTCGATCGTAATGGCTCCCGCCGCTACATCGTCTTCAGCCTTGTCGCAGCGGGAGCTATCCTACTGCTGCAAGCTCATGTACAGCTTCCATGGCATCTGCTAATGCTAAGAGCAGCAAGTGGATTCGTGCTCGCTTTCCTCTCTCCAGCCTGTATGACGTTACTCGCTTCTTTGTCATCGGATGCCACAGAGCAGGGTAAATATATGTCCGGACATGGTATCGTTCATACGTTAGCTTCAGTTGTATCGCCTGCTGCAGGAGCTTTTATCGTAGCAAAAGCCGGATACTCTGGCACCTTCACCACACTTGGATGGCTCCTTATTGCAACAGGAATCATGGCTTTTTTTAGTGTACCTGCACCTTCGAGACAGATATTAAAGCCGCTAAGCTCAGCGCAATCAGCATTAAAAGTTCCAGATAAACCTTCTATACCAACGAAAGATGATGATCTGGTATCCAAACGGTATTACCTTTTACCTTTTTTCGTTTCCTGTTCACAAGGCGTTCTCTTTTTCGAGCTCCCACTATCTCAAACAGGGAGCAACAGTATTCTTTCCACTGGTATACTACTGTCACTCCTCAGTTTAGGTGCTTTGGTAACGCTCAGCATGCTCTTTCTGAACCGTCTTTCTCCGGGGGGAAGAATAGCAGCGGCATTACTGGGAATGGCCATCAGCTTCTTTGCACTCGCCTCATTTCACAGGATTCCGACTGCTGCGATTCTTTTTATGCTCGGCGCAGCCAAAGGAGTGTTGTTTCCTGCAATGGCATCACTCTTTATTAGTCTCGGTGGCCCTGGGCGAATGGGCCGGACTTTCTCCATGCAGTCGATAGCCATGTCACTTGGTGCATTCGCTGGGCCCGTGGCTGCTGGACAGCTAAGGTCCTTCGTTTCTCCTTACTTCATAGCCTTTCTACTACTAATGGTAGCATTGCTTCTTCTTCCACCTAAAAACACTGGTAAACTATCGAACCTCACTTCCAAATGGAACGGGCGAGCCGCATGATTCTTTGCTTTTACGACATTTCCCGGGGAATGAAGACTTTCTTGCAGAAACAGTTGTTAAAAATGACGATCCTTCGGTAAACTATAATGAGCCTGAAGCTTGGACCCATTCCCGGAGGTGATTGTCAGCTAATGTCCATAACGATTATTGTCGAAGGTAAGAACGATCGCAGCAGATTACGCCGCGTGCTGGTACCGGAAGTAGAAATCCTATGTACCTTTGGTACATTAAATACACTAAAATTAGAATCCCTCCGGCAACAAGTAGGAGATGGAGAAGTATACCTTTATTTGGATAACGATAGCTCTGGCAAAAAAATACGCAGCGTGCTCCGGGATGCCTTCCCTGATGCCGATCATATTTATACTCGTCGCGGATATGCTGGTGTGGAAGGTACGCCTGATGAATACAACATCACTCAGCTCGAAAAAGCCGGATTGGAAGATTTCATCGTCTACCCTGAACCACTTCCATTTTAGCTGAAACAAGCATAAGGATAATGTATAGCATGAAACTTATACTATCGTATATTTAAAAAACGCCCTTTTCGTTATCCGCTCAATAAAGAGGGATTCGAAAAAGGCGTTTTTAATGTTTATGTTCTATTCCCGAGCCAATTCCGTCAGCTGATCGGCAAGAAATTCAGGAGTTACGTTCTCCGTATCTCCTGCGTCATACAATGCACGAAGTTGATTGTCTCGGTCAACTAACGCTATACGATTGGCATGTACGAAATTTTCTTTGGAATTCCCTGCGATTAGTACTTTAAAAGAATCCGTCGCTAACTTACGAACTTCTTCCTGATCCCCCCGCAAGAAATACCATCCATCATAATTCGCCTGAAACCGGTCTGCAAAAGCCTTAATAGCTTCTGGAGTATCATTCTTCGGATCAAAAGAGATAGAGACAAACCCCGTATCTTTACCAAAACTGCCATCCTCGACCAGAATCTTCTGTGTCTGAGATAACAAAAACGTAGTTATAGGACATACATCCGGACACTGTGTAAAAAAGAAGTATACCAGCCGTGCTTTACCTTGTGTATCAGCCAGAGTAACCTGGTCTCCATTCACATTTTCAAGAGAAAAGTCCTGCACTTCTCCGATTACTGGCAATTTTTCTTTTCCTAAATTCAAAGAGTTAAATGCCAGATAACCAGCCATAATCAAAGCAAGTATTAGCAGAAGCCAAGTCCATTTATAACGCTTAAAGGTTTGCACGGACACGTATACCCTCCCTCTTCTTAACCGTGAATCGTATTCAATACAAGTACGATCAAACTAACTGTCAGGTAGTTAATGGAGAAGAGGAAATTCTTCTTCGCCCAGATTTCATCATCTTTAGCCTTAAAGCCCATCAAGGTCAATACTAACCAAGCCAAGGACAACGCTGATGAAATGACTAGAAAAAATATGCCTGCGTAATCATAGGCGTACATTAACACTGGAATAGGCAGCAAAAGGGCTACATAAGGAATCATCTGAAATTTCGTACGTCGTGTTCCTTTAACTACAGGTAGTAATGGAAATCCTGCCGCTCTATATTCTTCTTTACGTCTAATGCCCAACGCCCAGAAGTGAGGGGGTTGCCATAGAAACAACATGGCAAAGATCAGCCAAGCGCCTAGATCAACCGTTCCTGAAACCGCAACATAACCAATTACCGGGGGCATTGCTCCAGAAATCGCACCTACGGAGGTGCTCCATGTTGATGTGCGCTTCAACCAAAGCGTGTATACTACTACGTAAACGAACATGCCAACAATTCCAAACAGACCGGCAAGCATACCTGAAAAAGCAAACAGCACGATCAAACCTGCAATACCAAGCCCAATGGCGTATAATAATACAGTGTTTGGTTTCAGTCGTCCTGTAGGAAGTCCCCGTTCACGGGTTCTTTCCATCTTCATGTCCAGATCCCGGTCGAAATAGTTATTAAAAACACAGGCCGAAGCCATAACCAGCATTGTACCGAGCAGCGTTAGAACTAATCTGCCGTAATGAACATCCCAACCCGAGGCCAGCCAATATCCCGCAAAGGCTGCAATAAGGTTAGATCGGATAATACCGGGTTTTGTTACTGCAATGAAATCACGCCAGCTAGCACCTTCCGGTGGCGATTTTGCAGACATGGCTGCAGAGTCGGAAGAAGCTTGAAATGTTATATGATTGTCCACACCTAATGATCCTCCTTCTAAACGAACATGTAACGTTCTAATCGAAGTTTTTTAACTTCGCTGTTAACTTTATCATAACAAACCCGTGAAGACTTTGACAGTCATGGAACAGTAAGTTCATGAATTCGACAATTACGTGACAATATTTATTTTGTATTTCTTTCAATCCCCTTAATAACCAGAGCTGTATTTGGGTAATTATTAAATAGAGAACTTCCGAACAACAAAGGAGAACTGACCAATGGATACTGCTACACATTTAGTTATGGGCCTAGGCTTAGCTGGGCTTTCCTTCGTTGATCCCATCGTTGCTTCTGATCCGAAACTGGCCGGGGCTGTTATGCTGGCAACAGTGCTCGCCTCTCAGGCTCCTGATGCTGATACTGCGCTACGACTGAAGGACAATGCAATGTATATTCGAAATCACCGGGGAATCACACATTCCCTACCCTTTCTAATTCTGTGGCCCGCCCTGATTTCCTTCGTGTTAGGGCCCTTATTTGGTTTTACTGATTTACAAGCTCTAAGCCATATTGCGCTTTGGAGCTTCATTGGTGTAGGTGTGCACGTATTTTCTGATCTATTTAATACCTATGGCACTCAGGCTGCACGTCCATTCACGGAGAAATGGATTGCATGGAACATCATCCACATTTTTGATCCATTTATATTTGGTAGCCATATCGCAGCCATCCTTCTCTGGATCACCGGTATCGTTCCACCGCAACCTTTATTTATTACGCTGTATGCCTGTACTATTCTTTATTATATTTGGAGAACCGTCGTTCACGCACGTCTCACGCGTAATATTAAGCTTAAGGATTTACATCATAGTGCCGGCGAACGTTATATTGTAATCCCTACAATTTCACTAAAGCGCTGGAACGTAGTAAAAGTGAAAAAAGATGGTAGTTATAATGTTGGGCAGCTAGTCAATAATCGACTGGAATGGTTCAAACATGCTGTATGCTCGAATCATCCCGCTGTGGAGATATCCAAGTCGCACCCTGATATTCAGTCCTTTCTATACTTCACCTCTTATGCAGTAGCCGAAGTCGAGGAACTTCCTTCAGGATATATGGTGCGCTGGGGGGACGTACGTTATTTACATCGCAAACAATACCCATTTGTGGCTGTATTAGTGATGGACAATCAATATCGACCTTTAAATACTTATGTAGGATGGCTTAGCAGCGAGAAGCTCGACAAACGATTTTCCATTGACCCTGGTTCTTTACGATGAAACTGTAGACTTACGCAGAGATCTATTCTATAATCACAAAAAATCCCGGAGTATTATTATCATACTCCGGGATTCATTTTAGCAGAAAGGAAGGCTCTCTTCATGGGTAAAGGACTTTCACTTTGGTTCGCTTGTTCTTCTATTCTTATTCTTACTGCCGCTTCAATCGCGATCAGTTATAGCTTTTGGTTGGCACTTCTGCTCGGATTTCTCTGTGTCATGAATATTGGCTGGGGATTTATCCTCAAGGCCAAGATCAGACGCAAACAGGAAAGCCTAAGCGCTGATTAGATTAACGAGCTGGCAGAAATCCCATTCGCTCTTTAACTCCATTCAGCGTCTCTGTTGCAACAATGCGCGCACGATCAGCACCTTCTGCAAGAATATCTGTGATCGCACCCGAGCTACGAATTTCATTATATCTTTGTTGTAATGGCTCAAGCGTAGCTACAACCACTTCAGCAAGATCTTTCTTAAAACCGCCATACATTTGCCCTTCATAACGATCGGCAATTTGCCCCAGTGTCATTCCAGAACATTCGGAATAAATACTCATCAAATTACTGATCTCTGGCTTATTAGCTGGATCAAAAATTACTTCACGTCCTGAATCAGTCGTTGCACGGCTGATTTTTTTACGGATTACGTCCGGTGAATCTAACAGAGCAATGTAGCTGCCTGCGTTAGGACTGCTCTTGCTCATTTTTTTGGTGCCATCATCCAGAGACATAATACGTGCACCCACCTCTGGAATGTACGGCTCCGGAATGGTAAAGAATTCGCCAAAACGATTATTGAAGCGACCAGCTAAATCACGAGTCAGCTCCAAATGTTGTTTTTGATCTTCTCCAACTGGCACAAGATCCGCATTATAAACAAGAATATCTGCTGCCATCAAGGAAGGATAGACGAATAAACCAGCGCCAACAGAATCTTTACCTGATGATTTATCTTTAAATTGGGTCATACGCTCCAGCTCGCCCATTGCTGTAAGTGTCGTCATGATCCAGCCCAGTTCAGCGTGTTGTGGCACATGCGACTGCATATAGACATTAGAACGTACAGGATCAATTCCTGCTGCAATAAAGAGGGCTGCTACGGACTCTGACTGCTCACGCAGTGCCGCAGGATCTTGTGCTACAGTGATTGCATGCATATCGACAACCATAAAGAAACATTGATGATCATCTTGCAGCTTCACAAAATTTTTCAGTGCTCCAATGTAGTTCCCCAGTGTAAGTGAACCGCTCGGCTGAATGCCTGACATTACTTTTTTCATAATATAGACCTCCGTTTGATGTCATTTCTAAGTTTCCGAGAACGCAAAAAAAGCCTCATCCGCAAGGGACGTGAGACCGTGGTGCCACCCTTATTCGCTGCTTAATCTTGTTTGGACAAGGAAAAAACAGCCTTAGTCTTCCGTTAACGGGGAAGATCCGGCCGGTCTACTAGGGCATCTCGCTCCCGTTCAAGCTCGGCGCTCAGGGGTCCATTCATCAGGTTTGTCCTACCGGTTCGCATCAACCACCGGCTTTCTGAAGGTGCAATACCTGCCTACTTGTCCCCGTCATCACATTATCATCATGAATTAATGCCTTCATCATAGAACCATAAAGAGAAGTTGTCAAATCACTTAACCACTATCGTATAAATCTGTTATGATAAGGTTATCCATGTTCTATTCGATTACAGTTACGATAAAGGAGCATATCTCATGAAACAGGTGACCAAAGGGCAGTGGGGCGGTTATGATACTTATATTTTGCACAGCCGTGAACTGGAAGTCACGCTTTTGCCGCGACTAGGAAATAACGTGATTTCATTGTTTGATGTCAAGAAACAACGGGAAATTCTACGGCGGCCTGATGAAAGCGATCAAGCTTTCTTTATGCAAAAACCTTACCATTTTGGCATGCCGCTATTAATTCCACCCGGAAGAATTCGTAAGGGCCAATTTCAATTCGAGGGTACAAGTTATCAATTTGACCAGAATACCGCTAATGACAATCATATTCATGGTCTACACCGAACTCAGGCCTGGTGTGTCAGCGATATTGAAGAAGATGAGGATGGTTGCGTGGTCACTACTGAATTCCGAACGGAAGATGATCCACACTGGATGGAGCAATTCCCTATCCCACTTAAATTCGAAATGACGTTTAGGCTTCAGGAAGCCCGATTTACCCAAACTTTAAAGGTTACAAATCTTGGAGATCATCGAATTCCTTTTGGGATCGGTTATCACACCTGGTTTATGATTGATGGAGAACCTGAGCGCTGGAATCTTAAGCTCCCAGTAAATAGTATTTATGAACTGAACGATGAATTGCTCCCTAGCGGCAACTTGATTCCACTTGGTGATCTGGAAGCCTTGAACACCGGAATGAACATGCAGGGAACTAATTTTGATACTGCTCTGCGTATTGGAGAAAAACAGCCTGTAGAAGCCTTATTATTACGTGATGATGGTTATGGCCTTCGTTATACTGCTGACGAGAACCTATTCCGTCACTGGGTGCTATATACCAAAGGACCGGCGGATCAATTTCTGTGTATTGAGCCCTATACTTGGCTCGCGAATGCACCGAATGTATCCGAGGATGCTTCCTTCACAGGTCTTTTAACGGTAGAACCCGGTCAGAGTCAGAATCTATCCACCGTGCTGGAAATGATCTATCCTGAGATTTAAAGCAGATATACATTATATCGGTCTTGCCTTGCGATTACGTAAGGGAAGACCGATTTTTTTGTGTAATTCCTAGCAATAAACGATTTCTATCCTCACTTTTATTTCACTAATAATTACCATCCTTAAAACCTTTCGAAGTGATGCATGAATTAACCTCTTAGCGCTCATACTATCTTCACAACGGGCGAAGGAGGTGACACACATGGGTCAAGCAGGTCAAGGTCGTAGCAGCCGTTCCAATAACCTGGTCGTTCCTCAAGCAACTGCGGCATTGCAACAGTTGAAATATGAAGCAGCACAGGAGCTTGGAGTAACGATCCCAGCTGACGGTTATTACGGGAACTACACTTCTCGCGAAACTGGTTCTCTGGGCGGTTACATCACTAAACGTCTAGTACAACTGGCAGAACAACAACTGTCTGGTCGTCAGTAACAACGTTATCTTAAGTGTTTTATCCGGCTAGGTATAAAGCCTATAGCCGAGTAGCTTTTGAGCCCTCTCACACTTCTTTCTGAAGCTGTGGGAGGTTTTTTGATTTTCACAATTATTGAAATTTTATGTAAACAACGCTTAACCCAAAAACTGTTCGGAACTTTCAGCAAAGGCATTACGAGGCGATCGAATCATTAGATTCGCCATATTATAATTGGACTCCAATGTAGCATCTACAATCACCATTCCCTGTCTAATGGCGAATTCATAAGAAATCTCACCATGCGTCCAACGCCGCTTGTATTTCAGACTTTCCAGCGCCATTAGTCGAAAAGAAGACTGTTGTCCATTTGTCATCCCTTCTTTTGCATCAGTGAATCCCCCGCTTCGCCCAGAAAGAGGATTATGTCGTATCCCGAATTTTCCGATCATGTTATTTCGTATTTGCACAAAAACCGTACCAGAAGTTAATCCCGATAATTCTTCCTGCAGCTCCTTAAACACCATATCCATCTGTCTGGCTAATGATAGTTGTTCCATCTTAAGCATTACTTTTCCTCCTAAAAGTTTTGTGAGCATTGCTTCATTCGAATTCACTTCGTACAAAACTTGCTTCGAAAGCATTCACTTCGTTTTGTGAGCATAGCTTGATTTGAGTGCACTTCGCAGAACTGACTTCGTAAGCGCTTGCTTATTTTCGTGAGTTCAGCCAAGTGGTACTCTAGCGTGCCTTATATAAGGCTTAAGACTCATTATAGGTTACTAACAAATGGCAAACAACATTATTCGGCAAAATTGGGTTATTATCCCTATAGATGCGCGAAATCCATAGATTAATCGCATATTTCTTTTTATAAATCGTGATTTTTCGACATTTTATCATTAAAAAAAGCCCCTCTATCAGGGGCTTTTGCGTGTTCATGCTGAAAAATCGTTGTTTATTCTACCGCTAAATTTGTCTTAGTTTAGACTTTTTCAAACTAATTGCTCCGTCATCTCCAAGAACTCATTAATGTCAGCTACAATCAGATCTGTAGCGCCTTGCCAGAAGTCCGGCTTCGTAAGATCCACACCCAGATGCTTAAGTACCAAATCCTCTAAAGTCATCACACCAGTATCTTGCAACAAGCTATCGTATTTGTCTGCAAAGGACGCTCCTTCTTGCAGAGCCAGTCGATACAAGCCTGTGCTGAACATGTAGCCAACGGTGTAAGGGAAGTTATAGAACGGCACATCTGTGATATAAAAATGCAGTTTAGAAGCCCAGAAATGAGGATGGTATTCTGAAAGCACCCCACAGAAGGCTTCCTTCTGTGCTTCCACCATCAATTCAGACAGCTCCTCAGCATTTACAAGGCCTTCCTTACGTTTCTCATAAAAACGAGTCTCGAACAAGAACCGAGCGTGAATGTTCATAAAGAAAGCAACGCTGTTCTGAATCTTCGTTTCAAGCAGCGCCAGCTTCTCTTCAGCATTGCTAGCTGCTTTAACCTGAGCGTCAGACACAATGACCTCTGCGAAGGTTGAAGCAGTCTCTGCAACGTTCATAGCGTAGTTCTGATTAAATACAGGTTGATCATCCAGCAAGTAAGAATGATAAGCATGCCCCAGCTCATGTGCCAAGGTTGAAACATTGGAAGTTGTACCGCTATAAGTCATGAAAATTCGCGATTCCTTACTCTCAGGGAAGGATGTACAGAAACCTCCAGGACGTTTTCCCGGACGATCCTCAACCTCAATCCAGTTATTATCAAAAGCACGCTCTGCAAACTCTGCCATCTTCGGACTAAATTTGCGGAACTGGGTAACGATATCTTTAGCGGCCTGATCATATGGGATTTTACCTGAAGACTTACCCACTGGCGCTTCGACATCTACCCAGGAAAGAGCATCCAGTCCAAGCAGCTTAGCTTTACGCTGAAGATAGGTCACGAGTGCAGGCTTGCTATTCGTAATCACGTCCCACATCGCATTCAAAGTATCTTGTGACATGCGATTGATGCTCAGCGGATCTTTCAGAATATCTTCCCAACCTCTTCCTTTATAGAGCTTCAGACGGAAGCCTGCTAAGTGATTCAAGGTATCCGCACAGTTATCTGCTGCTTCGGTCCATGCTTCTTCCCATTTATGGAACATGGATTGACGTACTTTCGGATCTGGATCATCCAGCTTGTTAAAAGCTTGACCTGCGGAGAGCAGCTTTGTTCCTTCTTCATCCTCAAATGGGATCTTAATCGAGCTTACAATCGTATCATAGTGCCCGCTCCATCCATGATATCCATCAACGGCTAGTTCAAGCGCTAAGCTTTCCAACTCTGGGCTCATCTTCTCACGGGCCAAGTCACGGCTCTCGCTCAGCACGAACGTTAATGGAGCAATCTCCGGACGTGCCATCCACTCTGCCCATACCTTGTCTGTAGTCTGACGAAGCACGTTACTGAATTGTGAGCTAATGCCTTCGAATCCGGCACGCATACTTGTCACTCGAGCTGCCAGTCTTACCGCACCCTTGTCCATTTGATTCTGAGCGCCCAGACAGTCTGCGAAGGAAGAGACCTCCACAAGTCTTCCTGAACAGCTCTGGAGCAGTTCTATAACCTCATCCTGCGCCTTTGTAGACTCAACATCCGTTGGAGCTACAGCATTCTTCACCAGACCCTGTAAGGCTGCAATATCTTGCTCAAGTTTCTTTAAAAAGCTTTCTAACTCAGTAGAGGACGATCCTCCAGGAAATATAGAATCAAGTTCCCAAGTCAGTGATAATGGTTGTTTCATGTCTTCTCACCATTCCTTTGCTCTCATTTGGTTTTCTTTGTAATTGACTTAACACCATGGTAAAGTGAATAAACGATACCGGAACATTCATAGCCGATAAACTTTAGGAGGGCATCCATATGAAGCCACTACAAATTTCACCGGAAACAGCCATAACGTTATCCAAGCAACTAGGCGTTCCACTGGAACACTTGATGCATATGCCCCAACATATTTTGCTACAAAAAATAGCTGAGCTATCCAAAAAGCAGAATTCACCGCAAGCTGAGGATGGAAATGAAGAGTCTCCTTCTGGGAAGGATTCACAATGATTCCTTTTAGTCATACCTGGCCTTATGACATTATTTTAGGCGATATGTATGTGCAGTATTGCCCTTTCTGCAACTCGGAGAATGTTCTTCTCCCTATGAAGCCAAAAGAATTGCAAATCGTTCGTGACGGCAAGAAAAAACTACTTGTCTTCCCATGTTGCAGCGCCAGTCCCACAGTTGTAGATAACGACGGAGATTACCTCCTATTCGATCGGGCAGTCCGATAAATAGAAGGTCATCTAAATCCCAATCTTACCATTTTTATAAAGCGCAGACGAGAGCATTACTCTCTTCTGCGCCTTTTGTTGTTCGTAAAGCTTTAAGAACCTGAAGGTAATCCATCGGCATCAATATCTACAGCTTCGCCGCGCATTTGCTCTCTTAGCACAACCCACTGCTCCCTGGCAGCTCGAATCATCGCAGCATCCATAATCTTCTGATCATTAATCAGGCGGGAGAACCACATTACAGCTGCAGAGAACTCGCCGATGCGCCGGTTAAGTTCGCCGATAAGATACATGAGCCGGGCATCATTGCCAGCTATTCCGTCTTTTTCGTATACCTTCACATATTCAGCTAATGAATAGCGCAAAAAGCGTTGTTCCTGTTCCGTATTCCCTTGATATCGATACAACCAGGCAATGTGATGAAGCAGACTTGCAATAATTCGATCCTTATCGTTAATACTTTGAGCGCATAAAAGTGCCAGTTTATAGGTCTCAAGTGCAGTTTCCCAGCTTCGTTTATCCCCAAAGTCACGGCTCTTCCATCGTTTTCCTACCTGTTCATTAAATGTTTTTCGCTGTAGATCCGTCAGCTTGTCCGCTGAATTTTCTGTAGAGGCAAACCCACAACTCGGGCAGACACGTACAACATAATAATCCGGATTCTCGTTTTTGTAATATGCGCAAAAATCAGCATCGCGGCGGATAGCCTTTTTTAGGCTAGGGCGTACGCGAGAGGTTGAAAATTCATGTTCACAATTGCAACATTTGACCTTAATAGAATATAGGGGTATTAAGTCTGGCAAGTACTCTCATTCCTTTCAGGATCAACCTGTCCCTTATTATTCCTGGGGCATGTTAACAAAATGATGTGCGGGACCTGCAAGGCGGCTAAGCACGAACGAACGTAGCGGCTCTTCTACGCCGGTCTCCTCAAGCGCCTCTTTCATACACTGCAACCATTCTTCAGCACGTTCTGGAGTAATGGGAATATGCATATGCCTTGCTCTCATCATGGGATGTCCATGCAGTTCTGAATACAATGGGCCACCGCCAAAAAACTGTGTCAGGAATTGATACTGCTTCTCCAGAACAGGAGAAATGTCTTCTGGAAATAATGGACCCAGCTGCGGATGAAGCTGCACTTTGGCATAGAACACTTCCACCAATCGATGTAGCGCCTCAGCTCCTCCTAGGTTTTCATATATACTCTCATTTGGATTCATTGAGGTTACCAGCTCTCTTCCATATTAATGAAACGTTTCTTACTTTATTATACCAAAAAAAAGCACGGCTCGGATATCCGTCGAAAGTGCCCCTAAACGGCAGAAAAAAGACGCTAAACTATAGTTTAGCGCCTGGAGGTTATTGTCAGTAGGTCCGAAATTCTTCATCACCTGCAGGGACGAGAGAGACCCGGATCACATATACAAAAGCACAAACGAGAACTCCGGCTACAACGCTCATCGCCATCACTCCATCCCATTTATTCTTGTAACAGAGGGTGCATTTCTTATTTACATAATATCATATTTCAAGCGAAAAAGCACCGATTTATGTAACCGCTTCCTTTATTTTTTTTGTGCTGTTTGTCCTTCTTTTCGCATACATCTAACCATAGATCAGGAGGCGTTAATTATGACTTTTAAAAAGATTGGCGGCCCACTGCTGGGATTAACATTGGCGGGCTGTATGCTGCTGATGTTGCTTCATCCGGAGGCATCCCTTGGCGCAGCCTTACGAGGCCTGGCCATCTGGTGGGATGTGTTATTCCCCTCTCTATTTCCATTCTTCGTCATATCCGAAATCATGCTAGGCCTAGGGATCGTTCATCTCTTGGGTGCACTGCTCGATCCATTGATGCGCCCTCTTTTTGGTATACCAGGTAGCGGCGGGTTTGTCGCTGCAATGGGATATGTATCAGGATATCCTGTTGGCGCTAAATTAACCGCTAAGCTGCGGGAACAGAATCTGATTAGCAGAGTAGAGGGCGAACGATTAGTCGCTTTCACAACCTCCTCTGACCCAATCTTTCTGTTAGGTGCAGTATCCGTTGGTTTCTTTCGAGACGCATCGTTGGGGCTCATCCTAGCCCTCGCCCACTATGGGAGCGGTTTGATTGTTGGCTTGCTAATGTCGTTCCATGGACGCAAAGAACAGAGTTCCCCTTCCCAAGACCCAACCATAACCAGTTCTACTACCCCCTCTGTTCCAGCCAAAAAAGGTTTTGGAAGAATCCATGCAGCACTTCTTGCCATGGAGGAGGCTCGGCGCAAAGATGGGCGGAGCTTTGGGGAGCTATTAAAGGGAGCAATCCAGTCCTCGCTAAAGCTTATTATTGTCGTAGGCGGTTTGGTTGTATTCTTCAATGTGCTAATGGAACTGCTAGCCCGTGCCGGTATCCTATCCTCCCTTTTTAACATGACCGGACATCTTGTGTCCCTTGTAGGTGGTCCTCCAGAACTAGCTCAGGCTCTCATTAGCGGATTCTTTGAGGTGACAATCGGTGCCCGTTCAGCAGGTGAAGCCGCAGCTTCCATCCCGCTTCAGTTCAAGGTAGCGGCAGCTGCCTTCATTCTCTCCTGGGGCGGATTATCTGTACATGCCCAGGTGGCAAGTATTCTGAACGGTACCGGGCTGCGGTATCTGCCATTTTTGACTGCACGGCTAATTCACGCCATACTCGCATCAGGATTGGTCTTGCTGCTCTGGAATCCTGTGATGAACACAGGACTGTCTACCGCATGGGTATCATTACCAGCCTCAGCTGCCTTTACTCCTTCTGCCTCAGGGATCACAGCAAGCCTCGCCCTGCTAAGCCTATTATTAACTGCTGCAATTCTAGTCTCACTGCTTATCCCTGTATTCATGACAATGATTCGATGGGTACGGCGAAGTTGATTAACATATTGTGTTCCGGGTCAAGATTGATTATGATCGGTGTATGACTGAATTATACAAAAGGAGCCTGTACATCTTGAGATATTATGTTCTGGACCGCGGTGATGAACTATCAATCAAACTTGCCGAGCAGTTTCACAAGCTGGCGGCGGAGCGGGACCTGCAACTTGATGCCGAGTCTCCCGAAATCGTCATCTCTATTGGCGGAGACGGCACAATGCTGCACGCTTTTCATACCTTTATCGATCAAATCCCCAATCTAGCCTTCGTAGGTGTGCACACAGGACACTTAGGCTTCTATGCGGACTGGCAAGCGGAAGAGCTTCCCACCTTAATCGACTACATGTGCGGAACCGAGGATTCTGAGCCTCAAAAACCTCGTATCGTGAAATATCCGTTACTTGAGCTGGAAATTCACAAGAAATCCGGTTCTTCGTCCCACATTGCCCTAAATGAATTCACCCTTAAAGGGGTAGATGGAACTATAATGATTCAAGTTGACATCAATGATGTTACCTTCGAAATGTTCCGGGGTGATGGACTTTGTATTTCTACTCCTTCTGGTAGCACGGCCTATAACAAAAGCCTTGGGGGAGCCATGGTTCACCCATCTATAGAAGCGCTGCAGATTGCCGAAATCGCCTCAATTAACAACCGCGTATTTCGAACAATGGGGTCGCCATTACTACTGCCGAAGCATCACCATTGCGATATTCTTTCATGTAAGGATCAGCGCTTACTACTCACGATAGATCATAACAATATCCCAGTAGATGATCTGATTTCAGTACGCTGCCAAGTATCGGACAAGAAGGTCAGTTTCGCCAGATACCGTCCTTTTCCGTTCTGGAACCGTGTTCGTGAAGCTTTTCTGGTTTAAGATTAACCTTCAATCCAACGATTTTCAGTGGCTGGAGATATCCATTTCTCCGGCTTTTTTGTGTGACAAAACTAACACCAACTGATAGACTGAGAGAGAAGCCAAATGGTATAATGAGGCTATTTTACAAAGAGTTACATAAAAGGAGAGAGTACTGTTGAAAAGATTTTTATCCCTCTTAAGCATAAGTCTACTGGCCCTCATACTTGCGGTCCCGGCTTTTGCAGCATCGAAACCAATTGATGTTTATATTAACGGAAGTAAGGTTTCCTTCACCGCTGGATCCCCATACTTAGCGAACAATTCTGTACTTGTACCTTTCCGGGTTGTCTTTGAGAAGCTTGGACTTCAAGTTCTCTGGGATGCCAAAACTGGAACGGTAACAGGAAAAAGTTCAAATCTTGCGATTACCCTCAAAATTGGCAGTAACCGCGCTACTGTTAACGGAACCGTTAAAAAACTAACCACTGCACCAGTTTCCTCAGCCGGCACTACATACATTCCTTTGCGTTTTATCGCAGAGGCAACCGGGGGCACAGCTGTCTGGAATTCTACCAGTAGAAGTGTACAAATTACTACTCCTGTCTCCAAAGGTAAGGACGAAGCAGCCATTACAGCATTAATACGTTTGTCTAATCAATATTTCAATGAAGAAAAAGCGACTAGCTTCTACTCCCTTATGGATTCGGAGTACTCTTACGCGGAATCAGTGGCCGAACTCAATGAATCTTTTAAAGCTTTTGACATAAAGAATACTATTGATAGCTTGGAAATCCTCGACATTACAGCTGACGAAGCCACTGTGTATACGCTTGAAAGTTCACGTAGAATAGGTGGGGCTTATACTCCAGATACAGAGAATGAATACGTATATACCCTGGTCCGCAAGAACGGAAGCTGGAAGATTTCATCCGTGGAATCCCAAAGCTCGACCGTTCTCCTTACTCGTGAACAAGGTATAAAACCAGCAGCCAACATCCCTCAAAACGATGCGGATGCCATCAAAGGTACTGTCAACAAATATTATCAAGCAATGAACGAACAGAATCCTACAGCAGTTCTTTCCACGATGACTTCATATGGAGAAGAATATGATTCCTCTCTCAAGGCAGATTTGGATGATTTCTTTGCTTCGTACGATATTACCTATACTCCAGGCATTTCAAATATTTATTATTACAGTGCCAAAGAAGCTGCTATATATGTAGAAAGCAAAGACAAGGAAGCTAGTGAAGAGGAGACTTATGAGCAGGGCCTTATCTATATTCTATCCAAGTCGGATACTGGTGTATGGACAATCGATGACACATATAGCGTCTACAATAAACTTGTGAAATCCTAATAAAAAGGGTGTTTGATTCCATGAAATCAAAAAAAATAATAAGTGCGCTGTTAACCAGCTGTCTAGCTTTATCTATTACATTTGCTCCACTGGCTTCCGCTGCAGATGCCACTAAAGCTTCCACAGACAACAGTGATCTTATTAATGAAGTAATGAAGCTATTGGAGAACTATAATCTTTCAGACGTAGATAAAGATATTTTGATTCGCGGAGCAATTGACGGCATGGTGAACACACTGGATGATCCGTACAGCCAATATTTTAATTCCGAGGAAGCGGCGCAATTTGAACATGCGGTTGATCTCGAATACGTTGGCATCGGTGTTAAACTTCAATATACGCCAACAGAGCTCTACATCGAAGAAATCTCTCCAGGTTCTCCTGCTGAAAAGGCAGGCTTGAAACGCGGCGATACGATTCTCAAAATCAACGGAATACCTGTTGACGAAACGGATGATTCGGAACTAAGTGGAGCCGCAGGCACTAAAGTCACCCTGCTGATCCTCAGAAATGGTGTCACAAAATCTTATGTTGTCACCCGAAATGAATTGAACTCGACTTCCGTTTTTGGAACCCTCATTGGTCCGAAGATTGCCTATATTTCGCTAAGTGGTTTCACACAGAATTCTGATGAAGAATTCGCCGCTATGCTAAAGAAGATGCGTGCAGCGGGAATGAAATCCATGGTGCTTGATTTACGTGATAACTTGGGTGGCTACATGGATTCGGCATACAACATTGCCTCTAGTTTTATGGATAAAGGCATCATGATGTATACCTCTGATCAAAGTGGCGCGTTAACTCCTGTAACGATTACTAGTGGCAGCAAAATCGGTGTGCCCGTCGTAATTCTAACCAACGAATACACTGCAAGTGCGTCAGAAGCTCTTACGGGCGCCCTGCGCGACAACAAGCTGGCTACTGTTGTAGGCACTCGTTCTTACGGCAAAGCGCGTATTCAAAGCCTACTTCCAGTGTCTAATGGTGACATGCTGAAATTGACCACGCAGAAATATCTAACACCTAAAAAAGAAGACTTTAATCACATCGGTCTCGCACCGGATATTGAGGTAAAAGGGAAAACTGCACAGTTGATTACTGCCCTGCAGATTGCTGGAATGAAGACTTTAGAACTCACCGGAGATCATCATATCTTAAATATCAACGGGGTTCCTTTTGCTGGTAATGTTGGGCTTGTGAAGCAGGGCGATAAAACTTATGCTTCATCGCTGGTGCTGGCTGCGCTTGTCGAGGGCGAGATCACCTGGGATGCCAAGAACAAGAAGATCATCGTAAAGAGCGGAACAGGCACATCTACCGGCTTTATGCTTTCCTCCAAAGAGGCGCTATCTCAGAATGGTGAGACCTACATTGAATTAAATGCCTTTAAGAAGAAGTTTCCGGCACTCGTATGGAGTTACAATGCTACACAGAAGCAATTGAAATTATCTATAAAATAATCCATAAGAAATGGCAGCAATTCTCCAGAGATGGAGGTTTGCTGCCTTTATTATTTGTACATGTCTATTTCAGACAAGCAAAAACGCCTTCGGCGTCCCAAATGGACGAAAAGCGTTTTTGCGAGAAATATAAGGAGAATGTATAGCGTGAAACATATACATTCTTATATTTAGAAAAAAGCTGTCTCATTCGTAGAGGGACTCTACTTATGGTCAGCTTTCATCGTTAAGATTGTGGATTTTCTATGTTTTGCGTGTTTTGTGTGTTTTGATTATTTTGAGGCTTTTGTGTGTTTTGGTTTTTTTGGGATTGACCTTGTGGTGGTCTGCTTTGAAATTCCTTTTTGGATTTCTTCCCTTGCGAATCTTTACCCCGGTGATTTCGGCTTTGATGTTCTCTCAAAGGTCTATCCTTAGCAGAAGTCATCTCTTTAAATGCAGCAGATGAATTCGAACCTTGCTTAGCTGATGTTTCTTTAGAGGAGAGCTCTTTATCTATAGCCGCTCCATCATTATCTTCAGCTTCCAGCTCCGAATCTTCTTCCTCACTCGGCTCTGGTATTTCTTTGATCAGAATATCCTTGAACAAACCTTCTTGTGGTACCTCTTTTAACTTATGCAACACAAAATATGCGCAGCCAAAATTGCAATATTCATTAATATAATCGACCATGCCAGAAATCGCTGTATCCCGATTCACTTTTGGGTGGTTGTCCCGATAAAAACCTTTCAAACGCAGCTGACTGTAACCCCAGTCACCAATAATGTAGTCGTATCTTTCCAGCACTTCGCTATATCTTCCGCGAAACGCCTCCGGATTCCAACCATCCTTATGATCTAACATTAGTTCGTAGCCTTTTCCGCCTATAACGATCAAACCTTTTGTCGCCTGCCTTTCTTTGGGGGTCTTTACGTTGATTATGCCGTCATTTCTGAGAAATATTGGGCTTTCGGCCGCTGTTGTCCCCAGATTTCTGGATTATAACCGCTCATCGCGGTGGAAATCCGGGGACAAAGGCGGGCGCTAATGCTCCTACAGCTCCAACATTTCTCTCCATGACTCAAATCAACGGTTTTTATGTGTAACCTAAGGGTTGAGTGTTTCAGATCGCTATCGCTCCTTCAACCCTCTCCTTAACAATACCTGTTTGAGACAATGTCACTATTTCCGAAAAATTAGCTAGAAGAAACCGCGCGCTCCTCACGAGCTTGAGCGGCAGATTTCACCTGCTCATGCGCACGATAAGAGCTGCGAACAAGCGGGGCTGATTCCACATGGCTAAAGCCACGCTTCAATCCCTCTTCCTTAAGCAGCGCAAATTCCTCTGGTGGATAATATTTCTCCACATTTAAATGCTTTGGAGAAGGCTGCAAGTATTGTCCTAAAGTCAATATATCACAATTTACGGCTCGTAAATCATCCATTGCTTGTAAAATCTCATCCCACTCTTCACCGACTCCAAGCATAATGCTTGATTTGGTAGGAATATCCGGCTTCATTTCCTTGGCTCTGCGCAGGAGTTCCATCGAACGGCGATACTTCGCTTTAGCCCGTACGCGGTCTGACATCCGTTCCACCGTCTCAATATTATGGTTAAGAATGTCCGGATTACTGTTCATAACAATCTCTAGACTATTCCGTTCTCCCAGGAAATCTGGAATCAATACTTCAACACTACATAACGGAAGGCGTTTACGAATTGCTGCTACCGTCTCAGCAAAAATCTGGGCGCCACCATCCGCAAGATCATCACGGGCCACACTGGTCACCACGCAATGGCGAAGGTTCATTCCCTCTGCAGCTTCTGCTACACGTTCAGGCTCCTGCAGGTCCAACTCTGTCGGCAACCCTGTATTCACAGCGCAGAAACGGCATGCGCGAGTACATATATCACCAAGAATCATAAAGGTAGCCGTTCGATTTGCCCAGCATTCATAAATATTCGGACACCTAGCTTCTTCACATACGGTATGTAAAGTTTTAGAACGCATCATGCTCTTGATTTCCTGATAGTTATCACCGGTAGTTAGCTTGATTCTAATCCAATCCGGCTTAGGCTGCTTTGCTGTTTTATTCGTCAAAATAATAAACCCCGCTTCCTCCTGAATGTGATGCTGCAGATGAAAGATGCTGCCTCATATTATACCATGTGCGCTTTACAATTGCCTGTTTTTGTGAAATATGCAGGGCATCTCAACTTCGATTCCGGCGAAGAATTTACTGGTACCTTTAGACAAGAACGGATAAAAAGTAGCCTTTTGCTTCAATCTATAATAAAAGCTTCATCCGAAGTGCCTACATTCAATTCTACGCCCGGACAAAAGGAGGCTGTTATCTTGCTGGCCCTATTTAAGAATACTAATAACCGGAGAACTATGTTATGTCTGTCCGCGGCCGCTATCCTTTGGGGTGGTTTAGGCCTTCCCGTTCCAGCAGCTGCAGTACAGGCTACAGTCCAACCGGTGGAAAGCAGCGGCAATTCTGTTAATGCTAGCAAAGAATCCATATGGTCTGCCCGTAGGGGGATTTATGATCAACTGAGTGCAGCCACTGGAATCCCTTGGTTTAGATTCGCAGCAATTGATCAATATGAACGCACCATCGCCAAAAAAGGTTCCTCAGACAAACCCGTCACCAACCGTCTTACTGGAATCATGATTCCAGCACCCGTATGGTCCGGTCCACTTAACCCGGATCAGGAGGATACTTCTCCTGAATCCATCACTTTCTTTAACGGCTTCGGCCGTGATGGATCAGGAGATGGAATCGCCGATCCAGAGAATGATGCTGATGTTCTATATAGTATGGCTAGACACTTGCAGAAATATGGTGATTCAGCTAATGATTTCAGCATTGGCATTTGGGAGTATTATCACAATGGTCGTGCCTCTCAGCGCATAGCTCAGTTCGCCAAGCTATATGAACATTTTGGGCGGCTTGACCTATCAGGTAATGCTTTTCCACTTCCTTTAAGTAATTCTTATTCTTATCGTAGCACTTGGGGAACCGGCAGAAGCTGGGGTGGGGCACGTATTCACGAAGGGACTGACCTCTTTGCACCGCAAGGCATGCCGGTACGCAGCACCTGCTTTGGCTTAGTGGAAACTAAAGGCTGGAACCGCTACGGTGGCTGGAGAATTGGAATTCGCGATATCGAGAACCGTTACCATTATTACGCCCATTTATCCGGGTATAACAAATCCATTTCGCGTGGAGATATCGTCTCACCAGGTGAAATCATTGGTTGGGTTGGCAGCTCAGGTTACGGAAATCCAGGAACACAAGGGAAATTCCCACCACATCTACATTTTGGCATCTACCGTGACCGAGGGATTACTGAATGGGCTTTTGACCCTTTTCCGTTGCTAAAACAATGGGAGAATCAGGAGTATAGAGACTTAAAGAACAAAAATAAAAAAAGTGCTACAAATTAAGAACAACAATAAGGCCCCTTCTTTGAAGAGGGGCCTTATACTATTTTAGTACAACATTAAACATCCAAACGGTTCAATGCTCACTATAAGCTTGTTATTATTTTTAAAAGTAGCTCCTGACAGTAAATCAGTAAGCAAATTCTTATCCGAACGATATACATTAAGCTCAAGATCGTACGCGTTCGGAGAATTATTGATAATTAAACCTATCTTCTCTTGATCCATTCCCCGTGTATAACTGAAGACATTACGGACTTCATCCGTGAACCAAGGACGAAACTTACCTTTTCGTAGAATATCACAGCTTTTTCTTAGGAAAATCAGCTCTTGATACCACTTCAGCAGCGCTGTATTTTGAGCTTGTTCTTGCCATACCATAGCTTTTCTGCAGTGAGGGTCCGTAGCTCCTTCCATCCCAACCTCATCCCCATAATAGATCATCGGAATACCGATATAAGTCATCTGAAAAAAAACTGCCAACCTCATGCGCTGTATTGCCGTACTCCCGCGGTCCCAGCCACGTCCCCCCTCCTTACACGCTGTAAGAAAACGCAACGTATCATGACTGCCAATCAATTGAAACATAGCCGAATTCGCCTGGTCATTATACAACGCCTCCTGATGGAGTATTTGCTCCATAAAGCGATCTGGCCCTGTTGACTGCTCTGCAAAGAATTCCAGCACGGCATCCCGAAGCACATAATTCATGCCACCATCGAATTGATCCCCTCTAAGCCAAGGCCCAGAAGCATGCATTATCTCTCCAATGAGTAGAATTTCAGGAAATTCAGACTTGAGCTCTTGCCGAAACCGGGACCAAAAAGCCGGGTTGACCTCATTCGCTACATCAAGACGCCAGCCGTCGATCGCTGTCTCACGAATCCAATACTTAGCAACCTCTATCATATAATCTGCCGTCTCCGGATGATCCATATTCAGCTTAGGCATATGCGCTTCAGCTTTAGCGAATGTCTCATAATTCGGGGTAGGCGTCTGTGTTACGGGAAAAGAACGAATAAAGAACCAATCTTTATATGGAGACTGCTCGCCTTTTTCCATCACATCTTTAAAAGCAAAGAATTGATCTCCCGAATGATTAAACACGGCATCCAAAATGACCTTAATTCCATGACGATGTGCCTCACTGACTAGCATCTTCAATCCATCTACATCTCCAAATGCAGGGTCAATCTTATAATAATCGGAGGTGTTATATTTATGCTCGGAAGGAGACTCAAATACAGGCGTCATGTAAATTGTGTTCACACCAAGCTGCTGCAGATAAGGTATTTTGTCCGTAATGCCTTTTAGTGTTCCACCATTGTAGCTGCTAGGATAAATTTGATAGGTCACCGCATCCTGGCTCCATAACGGTAACTTCAAAGCCTCAGAATGGTGAAGATATGCATATTGAAAAGAACCTGCACGCTCCCGATTCTCTGAAGCGCCCCTCTCTCCATACCAGATATACTGCCCCGCAGCATTCGCGATATGGAATAGATATCTGCTTCTTCTGGTGCTGGTCTGAATAATTGCTTCATGAATCTCATAAATACCGGCCGACCCAATCCGCTCCATCTGCAAAGGAACTTCTTGCCCCGGAGAATCATAACGATCCGAGTGGATTACGGTACAGGATAATTGCTGTCCAGCTTGTGTAAATAATCTGAGCTTCAGGGTCCCTGTACCTACAGGATAGGCAAATGGATCTTCACTTGTATGATATACAAACCATGATTGAGGCATAACTTATGGACTCCTTCTATACTTTTATCGTTCTATCTATCTGTTCATACATCATTAGAGAGACTGCTAAATTTGTGTTATTATGGTTACAAATACCGTTTTCAAGTTATGAGGGACGACGATGAAAGTAACGATTTCTGATATTGCTAAAGCAGCCAATGTGGCTAAATCTACTGTATCTAAAGTACTAAATGATTCCCCAAAAATATCGCAGGAAACGAAACAAAAGGTTCGCGAGATTATGAAGCAAATGAACTACACGCCAAGCAGTATTGCTACTGGGTTAGCTAGACAAAGCAGCTGCAATATTGGCTTACTGGTCGATATGTCTAAAGAAAGTGAGTTTCTTAACCAATTCTTCTACAACATTATTGGTGGAATTGAGAGCGTAATTGCACCTTTAAAATACGAGCTGACCATTTCCAATGTGCAACATAGTAGTCCAGAAGGCCATTTTCTAAATAGGCTTGTGTTTAGCAAACGTGTCGACGGTATTATTGCCAACAACTCCGTGCTGACTGAAGAGCTATCTGAAGAACTGAATCAACTGGAGTTTCCTTACATCTCCATTGGAGAGATTATGACCCCCGGAAGCTGGATTGATTTCGATAATGAAGCAGGCGGCAACATGCTGACCGAGCATCTCATCGAACAAGGTTATTCAAAGATAGCCTTCATAGGCGGGCAGCAGCAGGAAAAAATTTATACACATCGCCTAGGTGGATACTTAAGCGCATTACAGCAGGCGAATCTTACCGTTCATCAGCAATGGATCATTAACTGCAAGGCTGATGAACATGATAGCTATCATGCTGCAATTGAGCTTTTGCAGCGTGAAGAACGGCCAGACTCTGTAGTGTGTATGAACAGTTATGTAGCCTTTGGGGTGCTTCAAGCCGCAAAAGCACTCGGAATTGTTGTTCCATCTGAACTTGGCATCGCCGCTTTCGATGAATATCCTCTGTCCCGTTATACAACACCTCCTTTAACTTCGCTTAATATCGATACGTTCAAGCTGGGTGTATCTTCAGGGCAGCTGCTGATGGAGCGCATTCGTGGCAATGATGCGCCCCACAAGCATTTGCTACTTGAGCCAGAACTAATTCCTCGTGAATCCACAATGAGAGCTAAATTCTTTGGAGCAACTTCATAATTGGACTGCTTTTCTATTGTATCTTTTGCAATGAAATGAAAAAGCTTCGTACTACTTACCAAGGAGCGGCCCCACACGGGGGGCCGCTCCTTGGCATGTGAAAGGTATTTTGATCCACTCTTATAGTAACTTATAGATCTTTCCAACGCTGCACGGTCAGGTTCACTGTTTGTGCGCCGCCTGCTGGAGTAAGCGTTCGATTGGAAATGTCCGATCCGTTCGAGTTTACCTCCACATTAGTCCAAGCGCCCCGCGTAACTTTATATTGCACCGCTGTTCCTGCTGGTAAGCTCAGTGTGATGGAATACACTCCATCACTACCTTTAGTTAGTTGATAGGCAGGATCCGCTGCATTCCAGCTGTTGAAGGTTCCGGTAAGATACACAGGTCCGCTCGCCGGAGTAGACGCTGGAACATTTACACGAAACGTTACACTGTCTGCTTGAGGTTCCCCTGCACTGATACTTCCGTTCACCAGGCTCCAGGTTCCAGCATCAAAATGGTAATTACTGCTGCCGTTGTTATCCCATGTACCACTGCCATTATTAAAGGCTGCGGTCAGTCCGGATGCAGTGCCCAGCTGAATTGTAATCGACTTATATCCTGGGAAAGAAGAAGCTTGAAGCTGTTCACCAGGAGCCGTCGTCCAGACTGTCGCCCCATCCAGCTTGTAATGAATGTAAGAGCTGCTATAAGCCGTATTCTTATAATAGATCGTTGCAGTGTTGCCAGTCGGTGTAGTCGTTGGTGTTGGGGTTACCGTTGGTGTTGGTGTTGGGGTTACTGTCGGCGTTGGTGTCGGGGTTACCGTTGGTGTTGGTGTCGGTGTTACTGTTGGTGTTGGTGTCGGTGTTACTGTTGGTGTTGGCGTTGGTGTCACTGGTCCACCCGATGTAATACTTCCTGTTGGCGTATAGGTCCAGGTTCCAGTACCGAATAGATAGTTGCTCCCCCCGTTACTGTCCCATGTGCCACTGCCGTTGTTAAAGCATGCTTCAAGCTGGCTGGCGGAACCGATATTAATCGTTATTTTGTTGTATCCGGCTACATCAGATACAGGTATAGCCACACCCGGAGATGTCGTCCATGTACCTCCTACTGGGCGATAATGAATATAAGGCGAGGTATAACCTTGCTTATAGTAAATCGTGACACTGTTCCCTGCTGGTGTTGTAATAGACGCAATCGCACTAAGAAGAGATAGATTGCCTGCGGCATCAAATGCTTTTACCGTGTAGTTATAGGTAGTGCTAGCGGATAAACCATTGTCCGTATAGGAAGTAGTCGCCGTTGTGCCTACCTTGACACCATTACGATAAACTTCATATCCAGTTACGCCTACGTTGTCGGTAGAAGCCGTCCAGCTGATCAAAGCGCTAGATGCATTCTGAACAGTTGCCGTTACATTAGTCGGAGTAGTTGGAGGAACTGTTTCTGATGGTTGTTGTTGTTTCGCATAGATTTTTGCTGAATTCACACCTACAGTTACAGTAATTTGCTTCCCAGTTACTCCGCCTGATTGTACAGTCACTGTATCTGCAGTATTCAGCTGATTATACAAAACTGTTCCTGCAGTCAAACTACTCTCGGCGCGCAGCGGGATGGTTACCGTTTGCGAACCATTAGATTGATTACTAAATACAGAGATAGCTTCTTGACCTTGATTAGTTCCAGTGTCGATACGACGTGAGAAGGCATATAAGTTCTGTGCAGCCCACATTTCACGTTGAGTACCTGTACGTAATGCTGGGTTATTTTTACGAATCTCATTAAGTTTGGCTACGTGCTTGTAGGTGCTGGCATTTTCATTAAAATAGTTCTCAATCACGTTTCCGCTTGCATCCCGCTTCACCATAGACCAACGGTTCCAAGTATCCGCAATACCGCCTGTCATGATCTGACTGTTGCCATTGCCTTTGTTCTGCTCTGTTCCTTGGAAGACAACCGGTGTTCCACGAACTGTAAAAATAAAGGTTAAAGCGTTCTGCAGCTTATCTACGCTTCCCCCGGCTTCCGTTAGAAAACGGTTGCGGTCATGATTGTCGATAAAGGTAACCATGTGATTGGCATTCCCGTTGTAGTAGGAATCCTGTGCCAAGGTGCTTTTGATATTGGACTCAAAAGACTGCCCATAAGCAAAGCTGTTAAGTACGGAGAAGAACATTGGGAAATCGAGCATGCCCCATTCCTTATTGTTTCCGACCCAACGTGAGACAAATTCAGCATTTCCATCGAAATTCTCGCCAAATGTATTAACGCCCAGATAATTTTGTAGTTCACCAATATCTGTTGGCTTCATCAGCTTGGCAGCATCCACACGCGCACCGTCAGCGCCTGTATAATCAAACCAGCCTTTGATCGAATCGAATATCGCCTGCTTAGCCGCAGGAACATCGAAATCAATGTCATCCAGCCCGCCCAAATCATGATTCTCTAAGTAATCCTGCGCCCACTGATCATATCTTCCATCCGCTAGAGACCAGTTAATATCTCCATTATGGTGGTACCATGCTGGATTATTGAATGGAGCCACTGGCTGCAATGATGGGATATCATAATAGGCTTGGGAACCTAGCATATAATCACCGACGTGGTTTGGCACAACGTCAATCACTACTTTGATGCCAAGCGCATGTGCGGAATCCACAAGCTCCTTCAGCTTCTCCTTCGTTCCGAAGTATGGATTGGCAGCGTTAGGGTTCTTAACGTTGTATCCGTGATAGGCTGTATTTTTACCGGTACCATTGTTATCCCGGTTAGTCATTTGTGGCTCAGCCACTGGGGAAATCCAAATCGCGGTATAGCCCATATTTTTAATATATGATAGCTTATCGATAATCCCCTGCCAGTCTCCGCCTTTCATATAACGGAAATCTTCCTCAGAGTTTTCTCCATAGCGAATTGCCGCACCAGTAGCATTGTTGGAAGTATCTCCATCATTAAATCGGTCAACCATAATCTGATAAATAGTGTCGTTCTCATTGATCGTGCCGATGCTTGCCGCTTCAGCTTTTTGCGGTGTTAAGACAAACAAATTAATCACGGTAGAAAGAAGAATAGATGTAATTAGAACGGGTACATACCATAACCTACGTTTCATTGCGTGCATCTCCCTCTCTTATTAAAGCGTATTCATAACACTCTAAAACCTACTTCCTTGATTAAAAACCAAGCCCACCCAGTGATGTCTCTAATGTTTTTAACGTCTTTAACACAAAAAATAAATAATTTTAGGGAAACCGGTTTCCCAACTAAAAATTACCATGATTGTGAATGCGTTGTCAAGCTATAAAAAATAAAATTCCCAAGAAAAAGAGCCTCCTTATTGGGGGCTCTTTGGGTTCATTATTCACCTATATGCTTAGCTTCCTACACCCTGAATAAAATGCAATACTTCATTCATAATCCGATCCTTATCTTCACAATGACAAACCATATGACCACTGTTATCCACCATTATCACCTGTTTTTGGGCTGTAGGAATCGTATGCTGCAGGAAGTCAGCGCTTCGAGTCTTCACCAGATGATCTCGCTTACCCTGCACGATCAAGGTTGGAGTCTCAATATGCGGATAGATTGAAAAACTCTCCCGGACCAATCGTTGAAACTCTCTTGTCGCCCTTGGGGGCGTTGAAGTGAATTTATTAATATACGTTTTTAGCATGGAAAAGCTCCCAAGAGTCTTAAGAATCTCCACGGGATTCAGCGGAAATACGGGAGTGGACAATAAAGTAAGGGATTTGATCCAGGGTTTATACCGTACAGAAAGATGTGAAGCAATAAGGGCACCGGTAGAAAAGCCGATCAGATGAACACCTTCATCCGTCTTTAACAGCTCTGTCAATTCATCTTCAGCACTCTGTTGCCAATCATGTCGATCCGAATGCAATAAATCATTCCTGCTCCCCCCATGCCCTTTCAGGGTAAACGTTCTGGAACGGTAATTATGCTGCTCCATAAACTGGGACAAGGGAGAGATCTCATGCTCACCTCCGGTAAAGCCATGAATAAATAAACAACTTTCCATAATTGTCCCTCTTTTCACATTCCAATCTGACATGCAACTTTATTGTATAATGCCAATCCCCTTTATTTTCTATACATTCCATCCTTTTATGTAAAACCTCAACCTAAGTGATGTCAAGGTTCAGCTCTGTGAATGGTTCGCAGCAAGAACGCTATTGTTCCCACCAAAGAAGACCCAATGCTGAGGTAATCGTTAAACCTACAGCGGAGCTGGATGAGGTTACGTTAGCACAAATAGCAGTCCCAGGCGGGACAATGATGCTGCCCGTAAAGTTCTGTGTGAAAGCCCCCGGTGCCAATTGATAATTGAAAAGCGTCGTTCCCCCGCTAATGGCTGCTGTGGAAGACTGAACGGTCATCGCACTCGTCGCCGAGCTGCCCAAATTATTATTCGTTGGCGTTAAGGTTGCTGGTGAAGTTACCGTCCCTCCTTTTACAATTGTAAAGCTACCCGACATTGCAGATAGCAGAGAGGAGCCGCCGATACTACCGATTATACGTGAGATATATACTGTTTTTCCGCTGCCCACAGCATTACTAATTCGGATAGAAGTGATTGCGGAAATAAGACTAAGTACGACCAAACTAGACGCGGACGTGTTAGTTGAATACAAGACTGCGGCTTGCGAAGCGCTTATTTCAGGCGGCGCACTGATATCTGGAGATTGGAAGGTATTCACCATATCCACAAAAAGAGGTTGATCGTTGTCGTTAAATACAAATTGATTAGGCATATCTATCCCCCCTGTCTCTAATATTCCCACCAGCTGATAGATGCTGTCGCCGCTGAAGACCCCGATGCAATCGTTATGGAGGTAGTGATGGAATTTCCGGGAGGAACAACAATTTGTCCTGTAAAATCAACAATGACCGGACCAACCGCCAGCAATAGAGATACTAGAGTGGCCGGACTTCCAGTTGGCGCAGCAGTTGAGGTTCTAGCAGTCATAACACTAGTTAACGCACTCCCAAAATTATAATTAATCGGTGTGACGGTGGTCCCGGTGACCGTAGCGTTCCGAAGTAGTGATAAAGTAACAGCCGCTGTCGCTGAGCTGGCAGTAACACGGGATACATACAAGGTACGTCCGCTGCCTCCCGGATTACTAATCTGAATAACTAACGGCGCAGCCGTCGTTACCGTAGAAGTAAACGGGATTCCAAACAATAGCCCCGCCTTTGCTGCTCCCCCTTCAGGAGCTGAATCTATACCAGGTGCTACATACGTGTTGACTTGTTCTGTAAAAAGTGGCTGGCTACTCTGATTGAAGACTGAGTCGTTCGGCATGAATTATCCTCCCCGTACTTAAGCTTATTCTATTTTATGCCACTCTCAGTAACAGGTTGTGGGAATGTGCGTATATTGCTTTTCTGCCCAATCACCCCCTATTTCCCACCATATATTAATATCACACCATTCGAATGGCTAAGGATTGTCCCTATCGGTTTGCGGCTTATTGGACTGCGGTTTATTTAGGCTTAAGGCTCAAACGACGGTTTGGGCCTTTTTATGGGTTGAGTTCCAGAAAGCCCTTAGGAAATGAATGAAATCCTTAACGGCCTGGAGCTTAAAAAGCACAGCAACATAAAACAAAAAAGCGGAGCTAAAACGATAATCTCTTATGCAGTTAAGCATCAGGGAGATCAACTTATTAGTGTCCGCTGAAGATCTACCCGAATAGTTTTGATTGTTTTATAGACTCAGAAGAGATGTTGCTCCAAAAGAAATGAGAGTGCTAGTACTGAGTCGATTCTTAAAGTGCAGTCGAATCCCCACCTCCAGGCAACATTTAAAGGGTTTAGGCAAGAATGTGTATACGTCCAAGCCCAGTCTTAAGGTATAACTTGATCATTTATAAGGAAGGGACGAGGAACTTTGCCTAACTATAGCTCTTTTCAAGCGAATCCTGATAATCTACGAACGCTTATATTCGGCCGGGATGC
The DNA here is from genome assembly GCF_976954365.1 of Paenibacillus sp. Marseille-Q9583. Taxonomy (NCBI): domain Bacteria; kingdom Bacillati; phylum Bacillota; class Bacilli; order Caryophanales; family Paenibacillaceae; genus Paenibacillus; species Paenibacillus sp. Marseille-Q9583. Next base: position 20,306 of record NZ_CDRJTB010000019.1, on the reverse strand, counting down.
TTCGCTAATTGATCATCCTCTCACTACAGATCCAAGCGGAAATCTAACGACGATTATACTAGATGGAACGATTTCCAGCGTGCTTGGTGCTACGATCACAGCGGGTACTTTGTCTTCCGCAGGTACCATAACCAACATCCTCGATGGCACCATTACTAGCGTGCTCGGCGCTACGATCACCGCAGGTACTTTGTCTTCCGCTGGAACAGTTACAAACATCCTTAACGGTACCATCACCAGCGTTCTCGGCGCTACAATCACTGCCGGTACTTTGTCTTCTGCAGGTACCATAACCAACATCCTCGATGGCACCATTACTAGCGTGCTCGGCGCTACGATTACTGCCGGTACTTTGTCTTCTGCAGGTACCATAACCAACATCCTCGATGGCACCATTACTAGCGTGCTTGGTGCTACGATCACTGCCGGTACAATCACTAGTGTGCTTGGGGCAACCATAACAGCGGGTACGTTGTCTTCCGCAGGAACAGTTACTAACATCTTAAACGGTACCATCACTAGCGTACTCGGCGCTACCATTACTGCCGGTACTTTGTCCTCAGCAGGTACTATTACTAACATCCTTGACGGCACCATTTCCAGCGTGCTCGGCGCTACCATTACCGCGGGTACTTTGTCCTCAGCAGGTACTATTACTAACATCCTTGACGGCACCATTTCCAGCGTACTTGGCGCCACGATCACTTCCGGTACTTTGTCTTCCGCAGGAACAGTCACTAACATCTTAAACGGTACCATCACTAGCGTACTCGGCGCTACCATTACTGCCGGTACTTTGTCTTCCGCAGGTACAGTTACCAATATCCTGGATGGCACCATTACTAGCGTGCTTGGTGCTACGATCACTGCCGGTACCTTGTCTTCCGCTGGAACAGTTACCAATATCCTGGATGGCACCATTACTAGCGTGCTTGGTGCTACGATCACTGCCGGTACCTTGTCTTCCGCAGGAACAGTTACCAACATCCTGGATGGCACTATTACTAGCGTGCTCGGCGCTACGATCACTGCGGGTACTATCACCAGCGTGCTTGGTGCTACGATTACTGCGGGTACTTTGTCTTCCGCCGGAACAGTTACTAACATCTTAAACGGTACCATCACCAGCGTACTCGGCGCCACGATCACTGCCGGTACTTTGTCTTCCGCCGGAACAGTTACTAACATCTTAAACGGTACTATCACCAGCGTGCTTGGTGCTACGATTACTGCGGGTACTTTATCTTCCGCGGGCACAGTTACCAACATCCTTGACGGCACCATTACCAGCGTACTCGGTGCCACAATCACAGCGGGTACTCTGTCTTCCGCAGGTACGGTCACCAACATCCTAAACGGAACTATCACCAGTGTACTCGGAGCTACAATTACTGCCGGTACACTAAGTAGTGTGACCTCTATTTCCCAACGCAGCTTTATTGAACAGACGACCACAGGCATTGCGACCGCTAACACCTATACACCTCTACCGGCCGTTACTACGAGCGTACTGGGAACGTATTCCTTCTTCATTAATAATACTGGGGCAAATCCAGTCAACACACGTGTAGAAATCAGTGCTGATGGAACGAACTATTTCGTCGATACTACGGGAGATAATCCTTTAGCAGCAGGCTCTATCGATGTCATAGTACCAGCCAGATTCCTGAAATATACCCGCCTATCCTATCAATCAGCGAATTCAGGCTCTGCATCTACGATAAATGTAAGTTTCAATGCTCAGGGCACGTAATCCAGATGACCATCATATGTTGTAACAAGAAAGAGTACATGGATATCCATGTGCTTTTTCTTTAACTATAAGGACGCCGAAGGCGTTTATGCTTGTGTCAGCAGCTATACATATGTGCAACAAACACATAATGCTTTTCTAGGAGGAACAACCATGAATAATATTACGCTTGGCGTCCACCTCATCGTAAAAGATGAAGCTGATCTCCTGCCTCACTGTCTCGCAAGCGTAGCTGGTGCTGACGAAATTGTGATGATCGATACGGGCTCTACCGACGAATCCATAGCTATTGCCGAAGCGCACGGGGCTAGAGTCTTCCAACGGGAATGGTCAGACGATTTCGCGGCAGCTCGTAATGAAGGGCTCGTTCATGCCTCAACAAATTGGATTCTTATCCTTGATGCCGATGAGTGCTTGCAGACCCCACTTACAGAACTCCGCAGCCTTCTGCAGAACACACAAGCTCAGGCTTTTACTGTAAACATTGATAATTGGGTTGGCGAACGACCTGAAGATAAGGTAAAACACAGTGCAGTCCGCTTATTCCGAAATGGACAGGGTTATCAATATAGCGGAAGAATTCATGAGGGAATTGACACTTCAATCCTTAGCAAACATAACCTCTCGGTGATTGAGCACAGTCAACTTGAGATTATACACTTTGGATATTTACCTGAAATCATGACACGAAAAGATAAAATCAATCGAAATAGACACCTGCTGCACCTCGCTTTAACCGAATATCCGGATGATCCTTTTCACTCCTATAATTTGGCAGTAAACTTCTGTCAGGACGGTCGTCTTCTGGAAGCTGAGACGTTGCTTCGTCAAGCCCTCCACCATGTAGCACTCGAAGCCTCCTATCGTCCTACGATGATTAGGGATCTCTGTAAAATTTATCTTACTCAAGGAAAAACGAATGCGGTTGACCCCTTGCTGATGATTGAACTGGAACGTTATGGCGACTACCCTGATTTGCATTTTTTGTTAGGGCAATCTTTAGAGAGCCAAGGCATTTTGGAACGTGCGCTATTAGCTTATCAACATGCAGAGTCCATTCCTGAGCATGAGGTACTTAGCGGAAAATATGTATGTGAACAAGGAATGAGTACCTTTCGCCCCCTATACCGGATGGGTTTAATCTCACAGCGGCTTGGTCTTCTTGAGGATGCTGCGAGATTTTTTCATCGTACACTTCAACACCATTCTTTATATACGCCCGCCTTGCAGGGGATTGCTGCTGCTTTTCAACGCTTAGCTGTACCCGATGAGGAAATCGCCACTTTACTGATCCAACTCGTTCCCCCAACTACCTCAATCAGTAGATCCGCGATCATTGACAGTTTATATGAGATAAATGCTTATGAGACCATAGCTACCTTATCCCGGGATATTTTTCCATTGGAATTGGATACTGCATATAGAATCATCTCATCACTCATCATCACCGGCAAGCTAGAAGACGCAGGTACAGCTATTGGGCAGATGACCTTACTAGCTTCCCAAGATCACCTTGGTTTAGAGTATCAAAAGCAGTGGTATACTCTTTGGGCCATTTGCCAATGGGAACGATATGGAGAATTTAAAAAGGACCTGCTCAACCATACATCAGATGAACTTCGTTCTGGACTGGAATTCATTGAGCGATCCCAACGCCAACAAGTGGCATGTTCGGTAGAAATAGAGGCAGATCACATATATTCCTCATTCCTTTCCGACCTCATCGGGCAATCCGTAAAACTGCATCAGCTCACACTTAGTCATACTTTAGTGAACCTGTTCCCTGCATATCGATCTGAATTTGCCACAGCATTATATAAAGAAGGGAATTGGCAGGCCGCAGGAGAGGAATTTATTGTACTTGTTCGTGATAAGATCGCCAATGCAAGCGTGCTTTTTAATATTGGTGAGATGATCTTTGACAAAGGGCATTATTCCGAAGCCAGTGAATGGTTTCAGCAAGCGTTGGAACAAGAGCCTGAGCATGAATCCGCAAGGATCGGCTTATCCCTCTGTTATCTTCAGCAAGCGAAGCTGAGTATGGAAGAGGCTCTACAAAGTTTAAATGATGCCCATGCTCATGGCCCATTGCAGGAGGATATCGGAGCTATCCGCAAATCCATTACCTTGCTGAATCGTACACCTTGGCACACTCAGTGGAGCTTCCGTCAGAGCGAAAAGAGGTCATCCCTATGAACCGTTCAAGAAGAAAGCCACTAATTTCCTTATGCATGATCGTTAAGAACGAAGGAGATAGCTTGAGCCAATGTTTAAAAAGCGTACGGGGAGTCGTCGATGAGATCATTGTAGTCGATACTGGATCCACCGACGCTACGGTTCAAATTGCCCTAAGCTTCGGGGCCAAAATCATACAACACCCTTGGAGCGGCGACTTTGCTGCTGCCCGCAACGCAGGTCTCCAGCAGGCCCATGGACAATGGATTCTTATTCTAGATGGAGATGAGGAATTAAGTGAAGAGAGCAAGGGAGAATTACTGCTATGTGCCGAGCATATGGAGTACGAGGCATTTTTCCTACGCATTCATAATCATAAAGGGCTAACCCCCGCTTCACAGACGATCACCGTCAATCCGATTATTCGGATGTTTCGTAATCGCACTAAGTACCGGTTTAGCGGTATCATTCACGAACAGATCGCTGAAGCTATCATAACAGCTACACCCCAGGCACCGATGCATTTGACCACTGTAGTCATCCATCATTATGGTTACGCAGAAGGGGTAGTCGTCAAGAAAGATAAAATCAAACGAAATGTCGAGCTGCTGAAAGAGCAGCTCAGGTTAAATCCTAAAGATCCTTTCCACCATTTTAATATGGCTGTTGAGTATATGCGTCTGGGGGAGTATCAACCTGCTCTAAAACATATCCAACAATCACTAGAAGAGGCACCGCCTGATACAAGTTACATCCACCTGCTGCACAAATACGAAATTCGCTCGCTTGCAGAATTAAAAGATTACCCTGGGGCGCTTGCAGCTTGTGACCGTGGGATTAGCTCACATCCGGATTACCCAGACTTAGCTCATATCAAAGGGGCTCTACTCTTACAATTAGGTGCCTTTGCAGAAGCCAAAGTAGCGTTGCTACAAGCGCTGGTCATCGGAGCTGCTCCTCCCGGCTACCATACTGAGGCTGGATTCGGTTCATATTTAACCTATTATATGCTGGGTCAATTATGTGAAGAGATGGGTGATGAGACCGAAGCCATTGCTTGTTACACCAAAACCGCACAGCTTCATCCCGAACCGACTCCCGTCATTGCCCGGCTACTGCGAGCCCTGAAATGTGCAGGTCGCGAGAGTGAGATTTACGGTTGGTTCCACGCTCATCTGCCAGACTACACAGTGACTAAGAACAGGATTCTCCTAGAATTATTACAGAGTGAGGGATGTAATGAAGCAGCCGCACAGCTGATAAATGCCACAGAGCAGCCCATTTCTATGGAAGTGGCATTTAATCAAGCATCTGAGCAGGGGCGTTCACAGATTGTGTTAGCGGATCGTCTGCTTGCTTCATTATCCTCTTCTGCTACCTATTCACCAGCGGTCAAAAGAGTACGCCTAGCTCTTCCGCTTCCCAAAGTTTCAGAATAGGAGGGACGTTTTCTATGACCACACCCGATATCACACTTTGTATGATCATTAAGAATGAGGCGAACCACCTGGAGAAATGCCTGTCCTCTGTGCAAGGAATCGTATCAGAAATCATCATTGTGGATACCGGGTCTGAGGATAATAGCATAGACATAGCAACTAAGTTCGGTGCAAAGATCATCGATATGACTTGGGAGAATGATTTCTCGAAAGCACGAAACCTAAGTCTGAAGCATGCAACTTCCCCTTGGATTCTGGTACTTGATGCCGATGAGGCTGTAGATCATTGGAGGAGGGAGCAGCTCCAGCACCTGCTGGACGCATCGCATATTCACGGATATTGGCTACCCATTATCCACTATATCGGTGACGCCCCTGAAGCGGATTTTGTTACCGATCATGTCTGCCGCCTGTTCAGAAACGATAAAAGAATCATCTTTCGTGGAATCATTCATGAGGAGACGGCCAGCAGCATTTGGGAGCTTCCTGCGGGGGAGATTGCTTACGCTGAATTGCGTATTTATCACTACGGTTATTTAGAGGATGAACTACAGCACAAAAATAAATACCAGCGCAATTTAGCTCTCATCAATAGTGGTCTGCAGCTTCAACCGAACCATCTAATCCTTCGTTATGCACTAGGGGTAGAGCATTATCAACAGGAACAATATCATGCAGTGGCAGATGTACTTCTTCCATTACTCGCTGATGTTCCAACCCAATCCGGGTATGCCTCCGATATTTATCTAAAGACTGCCTATGCCTTACAACGATGTAACAGGCAGCAGGAATCTGAGGAAGTCTTTCATGCGGGGAGCTTATTGTTTCCTGATTTCACTGATTTATTAGAGGGTTATGCTGCTTTGTTGCTCGAACAAGGACAGCTTAGACAAGCTAGACACTTCTTGCAGCAAGCACTGAAGAGCCGGGATACAGCACATCTATATCCATCTTCTTCGGGAAGTGGAACGTATCGAACAGAACTACTAGCGGGCAGAGTATGCGAGAAGTTATTTCTATATCCAAACGCGCGGAAACACTACGAGGCTGCTATACAATTCAAACCAGATTATACGGATGCGTGGAAACAGCTTGTCCCACTAAGCCTGCTATCTGGAGAGAGGTTAAGTCTGATCGCATTGACCCGCTACCATATCCACACTCTCTCACCAATTACCTTAGGCTATCTTGTGCCCGCGGCGCTCAATGCTCGTGACTATGAATGGCTGTTCACTCTCTCTTTTGCTTTGCAGCTACCGCTAGCCGTTCAAATCATTGTGGAGGCTTTCCTTGCTTGTACTCAGCAGCAAGAGGGGGAACACACCCTCGCACCGCTTGAGCAGTTGCTTCATAATCCATCTGTTCTTTCCGAACGTTCATCTATACTCGGTTATCTCTGGGCTTTGTCTTGCCGTGCTGGAGATACTGAATCAGCCATGAAGTGGCTTATCTCCATATCGCCATACAGACCGGGGATGCTAACAATTCATCATATCTTAACAAGTCGTTCTGACACTAAGCCTGCTCTTCCTGATCTGAGCTACGCAATGCAATTGCTGCTTCAGGTCGGTGCTTGGGATAGTGTATTATCGCTTTATCGACAATCAGAGGGCTCTTTATTCCAGTGGTGCAAGCTGCCACAGCCCTTATACTATGGATTGCTTGAGGCTCCTATCCCCGTAAAGAAACAGTGGTGTTCCATCTATCTCAGTCAAACCCCTCATTATAATGCTTCGACGGACTGCGCCGAATGGCTATTGTATGTGGCAATAGCTTACTCCTGTGGGGAAACTCCAAAGATCGCTCAATCAGATGAAATGACTTTGCGCAGAATCGGGGGAACTACCGCTGCAGTCGGTCTCTCATACTACAAACTCATACTCGCGGCAAAAGCTTATCCCCATGGGATTTCCACAGGTCAAATCCCATGGGGGCTGCTCGTCAGATCTGCCAGTCAGACCTAACCGACTGCAGATTCGGATTTCAGAGCTATTCTTTCCATTCGATCAAATGGGGCTGCTCATCTAGAATGGACTGGTACTGCTCCAGACTCCCCCAGCGCCCCTCTGGATCAAGCTCCATATAACGCGAGTATTTAAGTCGAAGCTCTTCCGGCGGAACCGCCCATCCATAATGTTTCACCCGCAGTTCGGCAAGAAAACCCGGCAATACAGAGTAGGAAAGCGGCAGCCTAGGAACATGATGATCCATTTTCGGGAAGAAATAATGAAAATTCGGCAAATATCGGACAAGTGTACGAGTATGCTTCGTATGGATATTCCAATGTTCATCTTCACGATAATGGGTGGTGCCACCCCAGAAATCAAATAGCCGGAAAGATACCCAGTCATATACATCCTGATCAATCAGCCGTCTCATCTCCCGTTTAGCTGCCTCTTCATAGAACTCATCAGCGTCTACAGACAGGAGCCAATCCGGATTCGTAGATACCGCCAAATCCCATAACATCTGCCTAAGCTCCCACTCCCGATTAAACAAGGAGGTCTCCAGTGTCACAAGCTTCGTAACCTTCGCAAACGAACGACATAACTGTGCCGTATGATCTGTACTTCCATCATCAACAACTACAATATCATCCACGAACTCACTCAGTTCTTCAAGCACCTGCTCCAGATACCTACCAGCTTCGTTTCGAACCTGCATCATAGCGGTCAAGCGGTTACCTGCTGTTTTGCGGAGAGGCCATCTATGACTACTCATCCCTCCACTCCCCTTTTCAATCGTTTTACAGCCTCTTCTAGATCTGCCATCTCTGATAAAAGCGGCCACGCCTGATTGTCTTGCCCTGCCGCATTCAAAAAGCTGCGTATAGCCTCATGCCGTCTGCCATGTAGTAAGTGTATTGTGCCTTCTATAACCCCATCAACACTTCCCTCCAAATCTTGCTGAAGCTCTAGCGCTTTCTCCCATTGGAAGGTCCGAATATAATTCTGAATCAATAACATCTTCGCCTCTGAGGTAGTGAGCGAACTCAGAATCCGTACTGCCGCAGCTTCATCCTCATTCAAGCGAAACAGCTCTGCCCGAACAAGCTCGTACTGCCCGGATTGAAGCCAGCCCCGCAGCCTTTCCGCATCCCGCTTCTCCTCAGCTGTAAATGCCGTAATCGTATATTGTTGAACAGCTGTTTCCAAATCCCCAGTCTTACCCTCTATAGCCGAAAAAAAACGAAAATGTGAATGAAGGCAATCTAAATATTCATACAGCACCATGAGCTCAAAGGATTGCGCCAGATAGCGGTTTGCTACGGAATCCCCCAACAAGTACAGATAGGAAGCTGCCAAGTAATGTACAACAGGTTGACTGGGCAGCTTAGCACACATGGAAATGTAATAGTCCGCCCGCAACTCAAGCTGTATAGTAACCCAATCAGCAGGTGATATCGTTGAATCCTGCCACAAGTTCACTATGGCCTTCCTCCACAGTACCTCATAATCCGTAAGAAAATACAGCCGATCTCCCTGAAAGGTAGCTCCATAGGATTCCTGCTGATCTCCGCCGAGATAGAGCACTCCTTCCCTGCGTAAGCTCTGCTCTAGATATATCCGTTCAGATCGGGTGGCTACAAGGTCAGCCTTTGCGCCAAGCAAACCGCTGTATTTATCCCATAACCACTTCTTTTCTTCTTCCGGACAACGTTCTAGCAGAGCCACTACATAAGCTGCCTGCAAGGAGAGAACCTCTGAGAGCCAATAAGGAGAAGAGACCAGAATCGTGTATCGCTTCATGTTCAAAGAATAAATATCTGCAGCCGCAACTGCCCTAATCTGATTGTTAGTCTGCTGCTCATTGGTCATTCGTCCAGCAAAGCAGACCCCTTCCCGGTCGGGAAGAAGCTCTAGCAATCTTTTATATTCGTAGTCCTCCCAAGAACCTCCGCTTAGAATTAAATATTTCATGGGTGTGCCTCCTTGGAATCGGACAAATCCCCAATATAGCCTATTACCAGAGAGGCATCAGGGTGAAGCAGCAATTGACGGGAAGTAAACTTCCTATTGCTAATCATCCCAGGCACGATCCCTCCTTTGTAAGCAACACGTTCAAGAGGTAGCGTGAGCGCTGAATCTCCCCCTGCAAGTAAATGAACCCCCGCTTCCTCCATTTCAGTCGATAAACTTACGATCAGATCAGCGGAGCCTTGGGTTATGGCCTTCACCACCCGCTCAATATAATGTTTCCCATATTGGATAGAAGTGGACAAATACAGAATGATCTCACTCTCATATAATGCAGATGCGTTCTTTAACGCCCGTAACCATCCATCCTCACCATGAACCGTTATCACTACATCATGTTCGCTAACTGGAAACTCAGGAGCAGCGTCCAGCAAAGTATCTCTGATCCAAATCCAGCGAATATACTTATAGCTCTGCTGCTCCCGTGCAGCTATCCATTGCTCCTTCAGCTCATCACAATCCCAAGCTTCATCACAATACACTATGGCCGTTACCAACGGAGAAGCTAAGGGTATACTGCCCAATGGTATAACCGGCTGTGGAAATTTTAAGGATTCAGTAGGCGGTACTAAAAGTCCTTCGTTCTCTATCCCGCTTTTAAGTGCCCATTTCTTGTAGTATGTCTGCCAGCCATTCGTCTGTTTGGATTCGTCCTTCGTTCTCAGGTATCTATCCAGTGACTGAATAGCATGAACATACACAGCTTCACTCAGTGCCAGTTTCGCTCCAATCTGCCGCGCTCGGAGACACCAATCAGCTATCATGAGGTGCCGCGCTTGAAGCGAGGAGTCAAAGCCGCCAATTCGCTGAATCAATTCCCTAGTGAATAGAAGACAAGATCCGGTTAGCACTTCCACCTCGCGCCATTCGCCTTGATACCGCCCAAGACTGTAACTTACATGCTCAGCTAATTCATGATGAGTACCAAAGTGAAGCCGTTTCTTCCCTTCCCCTCTCTCGGTAGAAGAACGCGGAGCTAAGACTCTAACGGAAGCATCATCAAAGGTAGCCCACATTAACTCGCTTAACCAGCCAGGCGATACCATAATCGAATCTTCAAGCAGAACAGCAAAGGTGGTCTCGATATGGGCCAGAGCTAGGTTGGGCATATACTCCTCCTTCTCATAGGGTAGGAAGAGCACTGGTTCCTCTGGCGAGAACTGTCTTGCTAATCCCTCCATGGGGAAATCGGGCGTCATTGAAACAGCAATAATGCGCACAGCCACTCCCGAGTGACGCAGCAGCAGGGGTAAACAGACCCTCGCACATTCCATACGGCTAAGCTCAACTACAATAGAAATCCCATCTTCACTAGGCAAGGGTAGAAGTCCGGCACGTTCAAGGAAACCATATCTCCCTGCCAAGCGTTCCATATTCAGCGATTCATGTGACATTAGGACTCACGCTCCATTTATTTAAAGCAACTCTACCTATAGTCTATGAGCGGTTAAGCACGATATCCCTTAATTCCCTCCATTTACACCTTTGCCGCCTTCTTCTGTATGAGCTGCGCCTGTATTCGAAGAATTGGGTGCGGCTGGTGATGAATTGCTATCCTCTTGGCTATTCCCAGGGGTATCCTTGCTCTGATCTGATACTCCATTTTTATCTCCACTTACAGATGGTGCAGGAATAGCAATTCCCGGGGCACTGCTGCCATTAGCTCCGACAGGCTGACCCTGATTATCGTAGTAATACATTGGCACGTCTCCGACGACCATCAAATATGACACTGGAATTTCCGTATCCACTACTTGGGGTTCCATGTCAAAAGGAATAACCACCGCTACCTCCGTAACAATATGGATATAGACCTCAACTAAAATCATATTAATTCCGGCATTTTGCTGGCGAGTGCTGAGTTCAACCTTAACAGCACCTTGCGGTTCAATCTTGATCGGGATATCAGGTCCATAAGAGGCGATGAGAGGACTACCTAGTGCCTGACCGAGCGGAATATATTCTGTCTGATTATGCAAATCCTGCAACGTGGTCTGGATTACCTCTGCTGCTTGCGAAGTAATACGCATATGCTCCGCATAGTTCAACATAAAGCCTGATATTTTCCCGTTCTTATCGGTCTTCCAATCAATTAGTTCCTCCGCATTTCCTCCGTTCGCAACTTGTGAAGTGATCGCTTTATTTATCGACTCTGTTGCGATTTGCTTCACACGAATTTGCGCTAAATGCAAGATAGGTGGCTTCATGTGCAGCTCCACGTATCGCAGTGCTTGTAGTACAAGCACAATCAATACCAAGGATGCAATCAACCAAAATTTGCGCCGGCTTCTTGGCTTACGCGTGTTTCCGCCGGAAACGGTCATCTTTCTCTCTGCCCTACTTGATGATCTCATATGACTTCTACTTCGCTTAGCTTCAAAGCGTGCACTCTGTGGTCTTGCCGCTGCCCTACTAGGTTTTGACTTGAACGCGGAGCTCCTTCCAGAGAACCTCGGCGTCCCGCCCCCATTTATTTTTGGCAGCCGAAGCTGACCTAGATCAGGTAATCTTAGCCCTCGGTTCCCCCATTTTCTTAATCTCCCCATTGCGATAGTCCCTCCTACCTTACGTAGAGGTCAAGCCACCTCCACTTAGTTTAAGGTATTCGGAAAGATGGCAAAAAAGAAGAACGTTCCCTCCGGCAGATAATGCCAAAGAAACGTTCTTCATTCATTTGATGATCAAATAATATTATTGCATTCTTCTCCGTTTATCCTCCTGTAGATGGTCCCAGTGCCGCCGTATAAAGATACCGATTAGAATAGCGATAAACACGGCATACCAAGTAATATATCCATTCCATTCTTCCCTAGGGACGATTAAGCTTGAGCCGATCGTACCGAATAGCCAAATGTAGGACAGATTCCCAAGCACGGTTCCCCAAATAAAAGATGATGCTTTTATCGGTGAAACAGCGGACATAAAATTGATTACATTGTTCGGAATAATGGGAATCGTACGTAGAAGTACCAGCGTCCAAATTCCATATCGGTCCAAGTAACGCTGCCATTTGTCATACCTTTTCAGCTTGGACCTCCATTTTCGATCAAACCAATTGTAAAGGTATCGTCGAATAAGGAAGTACATCAGTATTCCACCCAGATTACAAGCCAGCCAACTAATTATCATACCTCCAATAACGTTAAATACAGACACATGGAGGACAATCAAAATTACGAACGGAAAAAATCCTAATATACTCTGCAACAGCGCCAATGGAATCGTCACAAATAAAATAGAGGGTCCACTAAGGCCAAGCGTTTGCAGCAGCCAATCTATCCAGGTATTTATGGTCTCTGTCATGAAGCAGTCTCCTCTCTTGACTCCTTGCAGCAGCTGCCTCCTGATTTACTTCGCTAAAGCATAAGTGTGAGCATTAAAATATATACAAAGTATAGATATTCCTTTGAATACTTTGCTTATATTCCCAAGAAAAACACCCCTTCCGGGGTGTTTTATTGAATGATTTTGCTTATGAAGTGCATTTGTAAAGAACAGTGGTTAGCGTACAAGTTACACTTTTGTAATCCATTGATTCTTCACATCATACCACAGAATTCTATCTACTTACAATTCTACACCTTGAATCCACGCATTCACTTTATCCGGGTTGTTTTCTACCCAAGTTTTAGCAGCTTCTTCTGGTGACTTCCCACCTTGAACCTCAACCATTACTTTCGCCATGTCTTCTGCTGTCCATTCGAATTGATCCAAGAACTTATAGACATTCGGCATCTCTTCTTTCAGACCTTGACGAACCATCGTATGGATTTGCTCATCCGCACCATATACACCTTTTGGATCTTCCAGATATTTCAGGTCCATATTGGCGAAAATCCAGTGTGGTGTCCAACCCGTTACAACGATAGGCTCGTTGTTGTCATAGGCTTTTTGCAGCTCCTGAGCCATCGCTGCCGATGAACTTTCTAGAAGCGTATATTCACTAAGACCATATTCCGCAATAGCCTTTTCAGTCGTCGTCATAATACCAGCACCAGGCTCAATTCCGATAATTCGATTGCTCAATTTACCTGCCAGGTCACTGTTCTTCAAGTCTTCAATAGAATTAATATCCATATACGCTGGAACCGCTAAACCAACTTTAGTTCCGTTCAAATTAGCACCTAAATCTTCGATTTTCGAACCATACTTCTCTAAATAAGCTGCATGCGTGCTTGGTAGCCAAGCTGCGACCATAGCATCCGCACTACCATCAGCAACCCCTGCCCACATTGGGCCTGCATCTACCTGCAGCATTTCAACGGTAGCTCCAAGCTTAGTTTCAAGTACTTCTTTAACAACATAAGTACTCGCAATTTCGGAATCCCATGCCACATAAGCCAATTTCACTTTTTCTGTACTAGTGGATGAACATCCGGCAATAACAGTAATCATCATAATCACTAACAGGAATAAACCTATATTTTTTTTCTTCATATCTATTTAAAACCCCTATCTCTGTTTTGGTTTTAGTGCGTTCTGCGTTAAACGGTCGAGTAGAATAGCTATAATAACGATAGCAATCCCCGCCTCGAACCCATCTCCTGTCTTAGCCTGCGATACCGCGCGGTATACATAGGCACCTACACCTTGCGCACCAATCATAGATGAGATGACAACCATTGAGAGTGATAACATAATCGTCTGATTGACGCCTGCCATAATCGTTGGCAGTGCGATCGGCAGCTGCAATTTAACCAGTTTCTGAGTTGGTGTTGAACCGAAAGCATCGGCTGCTTCAACTAGCTCCTCTGAAACTTGACGAATACCGAGATTGGTCAAACGAATTGTTGGTGGAATCGCAAAGATGATCGATGCAATTACACCTGGAACTACCCCAAGTGAGAAAAAAGATACCGCTGGCAATAAATACACAAATGCCGGCATCGTCTGCATAAAGTCCAAAATAGGCGTAACTGTATTTCTAACCGCATTTCTCTGCGCACACAAAATACCAATCGGTACGCCGATTACTACAGCCAATATCGAGGCGGTTAGAACAAGGGCTAAGGATTGCATCGAAGGTCCCCATAATCCGAGATTATCGATTAAGAGCAGTCCGATTACCGCAAATAAAGCCATGCGCCATTTCCCAATCCAATATGACAAAGCTGCAATAAGTACGATAAGCACTAATGCAGGCAGGAACGTGAGCGCACCTTCAATCGCAGAAACCATCCCACCGATAATCGTAGCGATAAAGTCGAACAAGGGGCCACAATACGTCGTTAGCCAGTTTTCCAACCACTCGAGTGCCTTTCCTAAAGGCAGTTTTGGAATGTCCATTAAGATCCTTCTCCTTCCGGTACCGCGTTACCCGCGAGTGCGGAAAGAACGGCTCCCTTAATCACAATGCCCTTTAATTTATCCGCTTCATCTACGACGGCTACAGGCAAATGTGTCTCAGATATTAGTTCAAAGAAATCATTGAGCAGTGTTTCTGGATATACACGAGGAATCTCCCGCCGGGTAACCTCTAGAATAGATTTATTATCTTTTAGTGCCTGTGCTGCGTCTTCAGCTGTAATAACACCCAGGAGCTTATTTTCTTTGTCTACCACATACAGGCTGAAAATACCGCTATCACGCATTAACTGAAGTGCTACACGAGGTCCACGCTCAGGTCTAACCGTTTCCGGTTGCCGCATCACATGAGCTGCAGTTAGCACCTTGGACAAGTCCACATCCTCCACGAAACGCTCTACATATTTATTGGCAGGTTGAATGAGAATCTCTTCCGGTGTACCAATCTGCACGATAACACCGTCTTTCATCAGCGCAATCCGATCACCAATCCGCAGGGCTTCGTCTAGATCATGAGTGATGAACACAATTGTCTTCTTCACTCTGGACTGCAATTCCAGCAGCTCCTGCTGCATATCTTTACGAATCAGCGGATCCAGTGCACTAAAGGCTTCGTCCATGAGCAGAATATCAGGGTCATTAGCAAGTCCTCTTGCTAGTCCTACACGCTGCTGCATCCCTCCGCTGAGTTGATCCGGGCGATGGTTCTCCCAGCCCTTTAGACCCACTAGATGCAATGCCTCCATGGCCCGTTCAGTTCTCTTCTTTTTATCTACACCCTGAACCTCAAGTCCGTATTCCGCATTCTCCAATACCGTCCGGTGTGGAAACAATGCGAACTTCTGGAACACCATGCCGATGTTCTTGCGTCGAAATTGCCGAAGCTCCTCCGGGTTCATTTTCACGACGTCTTTTCCTTTAAAAAGGACTTGTCCCCCTGTAGGTTCAATCAAACGGTTCAACAATCGAACCAACGTTGACTTACCGCTGCCGGACAATCCCATAATGACGAATATTTCTCCTTCTTCAATGCTGAATTCGGCTTTGTTGACTCCGACCGTCAACTTTAATTCCTGGGCGATCTTTTCCTTCGACCACCCCTGCTCTAATAATGGAATTGCCTTTCCCGCATCATGACCGAATACTTTGGTTAGCTTTTTCACCTCTATAATAGCCATGCCGTCCTCCTTCTCCCGAAGATATATCCGGGTTTAGTTCACTTATAGTAGTGTACCGGACTATTGAAAATTCATGCAAACACCATATACGGATAAAATTTAGTGTACAGTTTTAACTTTACGTACTTTATGTATAGAATACTCTGTTTTACACCAAATTCCTTTCTTCATGATTTCTTTACTTATGGAGGGGGATTTGATTACAATACATTGTATAAGGTTGCAGCAGTCTATCGACCTATTCCTCAGGAGGGACATCATGAACGATTTAGAAGGGTTAACACCCGAACAAATAGAGAAGATTAGTAAGGCCCGTGAACGCGTGATAGACTCTATCGGTAAAAATATGGACCTATACGGCATCACTTTATCCATTGGGCATTTATACGGTTATATGTATTTCAATCAAGGTCCAGTAACACTGGACGAACTTAGCAAAACAATGGGAATGAGCAAAACGTCCATGAGTACGGGAGTCCGTACCCTCCTAGATCTGAAAATGATCGATAAAGTTTGGGGGAGAGGGACCCGCAAAGACCTGTTCACCACTGTGCCTGACTGGCATCAGAACTTCAGTGATTACTTCTCTATTAAATGGAGAAAAGCCGTCGAAGGAAATATGATCTCACTAGCGAAATCACTTGCAGAAATTAACGATATGAAAAAAGAGTATAGTGACGATAGTAAACTTATGCAGCTCTTAAATACAGATGAAGAGAAGATTACCGAATCCATTAATTACTACCGCTGGTTGCTAAAATTAATAGAATCCTTTGAGAATGGTAAGATCTTCGAATTTATCCCTAAAGAAGAATCCTAATTCCAAACCAAAAAAACGACAGTGCTCCTGTAAAAAGGAAACCACTGCCGTTTTTTTTTTCGTTTAACTTTCGATTAAGGTTACATCATCCAAATAAATCGTGCTGCCCGCACTAATTTCACTATTCGTCTCCGTACTGTTTCCATCAATAAGCCCTAGTAAAAATACCAGATGAGCCCCTGCGTCTGTCGCACCGTTCATGGTAAATGTGTAGCTGAATTCCTTCATATTCTGGGTCAGAGCTACAAGCTCAGCTTCCATATATTTGGTGTAGTCAAAGCCTTTATGCTCCACAGCTACCTGAATATTACGGTTTACCGTAGAACGGGCCTTAAACTTCAAGGTGTACGTCTTTCCCTGAACAAGCTTGAGGTTTTCGTAATCCACTTGTGCGCTGTAGGCAGCTTGCCCTGTGCCTGTCAGGTCTATCGCAAATTCCCCATCTTTTACTGCAGCAGATCCAGTTCCATCAAAATACTGGCTCCACCCTTTGGAATCCACATCAAAGGTTCCATTATCCAGCGTGCCGCTTGGTGGTGTCACTGGCGGACCACCCTGTACCTCCCGGACCACAATATCGTCAAAAGAAATCGAATGTGGCGTACTGTTAGCCGTAGGATCAGTGCCCAGCGTTTTGCCGATCAGATAATTCAGCTGCATCGGATTGCTGTTCGACACCGTAAATTGTGCGCCATAAGTTGCCCAATCAGCAGTAATATCAAATTTAGCTTGAGCTGAGGCTGCAGAAGTTTTGGAGTATTCTAGGATAATCTGCCGCGGAACCGTTGATTTCGCCTTAAAGCTCACTTCATACGTTTTTCCGCCTTCCAGTGGGATACCCTCTTGGTAAAATTGTGTATGCCACGCCTCCCATCCTGCCGACGTAATCAAGATTTCTGCCACGCCATCCTTCACATCAAACGCAGAAATACCACCTTCTCCAGACCAGGTAGACCAGCCAGTCTTCCCACTGCCGAACGAGCCATTTATGACTAGATTGTTATCGTTAGCAAGTATCGTCTGAAGCACAGATCCATTTGCGTAATGGTCAGCCTCTACAGTGATTGTATAGCTGCCCTCGGATGGAAATACTGCTGCATCGATTGTGATTTTTCCAGGTTCAATGGTGTATTGTTCGGTTTCAAGAGTTATACCATTAACCTTCACTGCAACAATTTTCTTTCTCCAATCCTCATGATCTATGAAGGTTAGCTCAATCGGCTGCGAAACTCTGTTATTGCTGCTATCACTTAGTAATTCCTGCGGTTTGGCCGGTGCATTTTTGATTTCAAATTTCACATTATCGATGATAATATCATGGCTTTGAGGAATACTAATTCCCTCAACCTTTCCAAGAAGAAATTTTAGAGATAGTGTGTCCTTACTGCCTTGACGGAATTCGTATTTGTAATGATTAGTTGTTGGTGTAATCTCTACAATTTTCGTGAACGAAGCCTGATAAGACGCATTTTCAACGTTTACTCCGATTTTTCGGGCTATGGTTGAACTGGCATCAAACTCCAGCACATAATCTATTCCACTGGCAGCTTTCAAATTATTTTGAAACAACATCACGGAATATGGCTGACTACCCGTATTCGTAATGTTAAACTTCGCTGTTCCATCTGTAGCTGTAGCAGTGCTCTGTCCGCCCTGCTCCGTCAACAGCCGATCCCAGGCAAGAAATTCAGCGTTGAATTCACCATTCACCAGCGGATAGTAAACAAGGGATGGATCATAATAAAAGCTCGTTCGCAGCAACTTGAAGTTATCCAAGATGACTGTATCGGTAGCACCGTTTAGAAGTAATACAAATTGTCCCTCATGATCCGTTGCACCTGCAAGGTTGGTGAAGACTGCTTTTATTTCTTGTGCACCTTGGGCTAAGTTAACCGACTGCTGCGCATGTACGCTGCTGTCTTTTCCAAGAAGCTGAACTGTGGCAGTACGTGCAGAGGATACTGCAGCATTAAAAGTAAGCTCATAATCTTGGCCCTGTATAAGCTGAATTCCCTTCTGAAGCAATCGAACTTCGCCACTTTCACTGCCGCCAATTTCCACATTCAGCTTGCCTTTGTCATCTACTTTAGCGGCGGCCGTTGAGCCATTGACTGTTTCTACGTGCCAATAGCTCATCCGATTGGGCTCACCAAGATCGAAAGTGCCATTGTACAGATGATTGCCGCTGCCAAGTGGTGTTTTCGGTCCATCATGATCGAACGGAATACTTTCTATCTCTTCGAGACGGACATTTCCGAACCAAACTGGTGAAGCATTAGTACCCATGTTGAACTCTATCCGTGCTGCAATATCAGAGTTCTCTTTCATTTGAAACATCGTTTCGTAATGGGTCATCTGGGACGTCAGCTCTGCCTTAAGAGCTGGGGAATAAGCTGCAAAGCCACGTGATTCTCCCCCCGTTAGTTTAACGCTAATATTACGAGATATGTCTGTTTTCGCATCGAAACTGAGCTTATAGAATCTGCCCTTAGCAACGGATACGATCGCTTGAGGTTGAACGGAATAGGCATTGCCTCCAGCATTACTGATATTTACCTTTACGAAATTTTTTCCCCCAATCGGTACAATGGAGACTGTAGCATCAGTTCCTGGTTCTTTAAACAAAACCCAGTGTGAAGTATTCGGTATGCCCATTCCATCATCTCCCGCAACCTGCCCCGTGAAGTTGTTGTTATAGACAAGGTTCCCGTCAGGAAGTGCTAGCTTTGAGCCTTCCAAGTAAGGTTCCTTATCCAGCGTTACTGGCACCGGCTCACGATACTCACGGCCTGTCAGTTCATAAACTCTGACATAATCAACCTGCATCGATTTCGGAAATACAGTCTCTGGTGTTGGATCACCATCGAAGTTGCCGCCGACAGCCAAATTTAACAGCAGGTGGAACTCCTGATTAAATGGTGCTGGATAAGCATTATTCGCAGGCTGCCCGTTGCTAATGCTGTACCAGTCATTTTTAGTCAAGAACAGATTACCGTCTACATACCAGCGAATTTCACCTGGCTCCCATTCAATGGAATACGTATGGTACTGTTCAATCGAAGTACCTTTCGGAAATACATACTCTTTGCCGGAATATACATTGTTTGGCCATTCGCCACCATAGTGAATGGTACCTGCTACCGTATTAGGACGGCTGCCCCAGCCTTCCATAATATCAATCTCGCCAGAGGAAGCCCAATTCCCGTACTCATAGTTCTCCGGCAGCATCCAAATCGCTGGCCAATACCCTTTTCCGGTAGGCGCTTTAGCCCGAATCTCAAATTTCCCATATTTCTTGCTGAACAGACCTTTCGTTTTAAGCCGCGAAGAAGTGTACTCCTTGCCGTTTACCGCTTCTTTACGCGCCGTAATCACTAGATTACCATCCTGTACCTTTGCGTTCTTCTCATCACTTGTATACCATTGCTTCTCGTTGTTACCCCAACCTGGATTGTTAAATTGCGAACCATCTCCAAGGTCATAGGTCCATTTCGTAGGATCAATGCTTCCTTCATTGAATTCATCACCCCAAACCAGCGTCCATGGATCATTGGTTGGTGTTGGTGTTGGTGTTGGTGTTGGTGTTGGTGTTGGTGTTGGTGTCGGTGTCGGTGTCGGTGTCGGTGTCGGTGTCGGTGTCGGTGTCGGTGTCGGTGTCGG
>NZ_CDRJTB010000018.1:0-94493 GCF_976954365.1 Paenibacillus sp. Marseille-Q9583 | reverse complement strand
AGGAAAACTTGAACCTCAATTAAATAAAGGATCAATCCTTCAGGGCAGGGTGTAATTCCCTACCGGCGGTGATGTTGTTGTAGAGTGCTTAGCTATTAAGTTTATCTACCACACTTAGTCCGCTACCCGGCTCGCGTTGTTGACGCGAACGGTGGACCCGGTGAAATTCCGGGACCGACAGTATAGTCTGGATGGAAGAAGGAGAGGTTAACCGCTTGTCTGTAATAGACAGGTGGACTGCAGTGTTTTC
This sequence comes from Paenibacillus sp. Marseille-Q9583, assembly GCF_976954365.1. Taxonomy (NCBI): domain Bacteria; kingdom Bacillati; phylum Bacillota; class Bacilli; order Caryophanales; family Paenibacillaceae; genus Paenibacillus; species Paenibacillus sp. Marseille-Q9583. The sequence continues at coordinate 94,243 of NZ_CDRJTB010000018.1, read as the reverse complement.
ATTTATTATGTGCGATATTTCACAATTACCGTCGTTTGACGGTTATTTACGCACACTTTTATTTGGACTGCCGATAAACTCTCGCATAACCCATCTTTACTCCTCCTGGAGAATGAGATGGGTTTTTCTGTTTTTACGCATCAGATAGACAGTAAGTGGATAGGAGGAACGAGATGGATAATATGAATGACGAGTTTTATATGTCCTTAGCGCTGGATATGGCAGAACGGGCCCAAGGACAGACGGGAATTAACCCTGTTGTTGGCTGTGTTGTTGTAAAGAATGGAGCGATGATTGGACTTGGAACTCATTTGCAGCGCGGAACTGGTCATGCTGAGGTTCATGCCTTGAATATGGCGGCCGGTCAAGCACAGGGCAGCACTGCTTACGTAACACTGGAACCATGCAGTCACTATGGCAAGACTCCGCCCTGCAGCCAAAGGCTGATCGATGAGGGAGTAGCCAGAGTGGTAGTCGCTTGTGAAGACCCTAACCCTCAGGTTGCGGGTCGCGGCGTTCAAATGCTGCGTGAGCATGGCATTGAAGTAGAAGTAGGGTTGCTGCGTGAACGTGCGCTGCGGTTGAATGAGCGTTTTATCAAGTATATTTTGACAAAACAGCCTTTTGTTACGCTCAAGAGTGCCAGCACGCTGGATGGTAACCTAGCTACCAAATCTGGTGACAGTAAATGGATTTCAAATGGTGAAGCGCGGGAGATCGTACATACGCTGCGGCATCGGCATCAGGGAATAATGGTCGGTGTGAACACAGTGATTGCAGATAATCCTTCACTAACGACAAGAACGGAAGTGCCGGGTATTAATCCGATACGGATTGTGATTGATTCTGGACTACGTATTCCTTTGGATTCAGCAGTTGTAAGTGACGGTCTAGCGCCTACTATCATCGTGACAACTGAAGCCGCAGATGATGAAAAGAAAGCAGCACTTCTTCAAGCGGGTGTGCAAATCATCGTTAGCGGAGCAGGACCACAGGTGGATTTGAAGGCTGCTATGGTAACACTCGGCGAGATGGAAATTGGATCAATTTTACTTGAAGGCGGAGGCACGCTAAATGGTGCGATGCTGGAGAGTGGGCTAGTTGATCGAGTGATTCTCTTTTTCGCTCCAAAGATTGTTGGCGGTGGTGCTGAAGCGAAAGGGACGTTCGTATTTCCTGGTGTAGAGCTGATGAAGGATGCGATTTCTCTGGAGGGATTGGAAGTAAAAGTGCTCGGAGATAATGTATGTATCAGCGGTACTCCGGTACGCTAAAGTGAATGGTCTCAAAACTTAATCGTATGCTTCCGAAGCGAGTTTTGCACGGAGTATTTCCTTTGAAGTTAAGCTCACAAAACTTTAAGGAGGGAAAGCATGTTCACTGGATTAGTCGAAGAAGTTGGCACTCTGAGAAGTGTCTCTACCGGTGGAGAAATGATGGTGCTGAACATTGCCGCTTCCGTCATCATGGATGATCTGAAGATTGGTGATAGCGTATCGGTTAATGGCGTCTGTCTTACAGCGACTATTTTAGGCGAGAACTATTTTACAGTGGATGTCATGCCTCAGACCTATCGAAACAGTAACCTGAAGGAGCTACGTCCTGGCAGTCGGATGAATCTGGAGCGAGCAATGGCAGCCGGTGGTCGATTTGGAGGTCATATTGTTCAGGGGCATGTAGATGGCACTGCTGTCATCAAAAGCGTAAAGCGTGATCAGAATGCAGTAGTCTATGAGATTGCGCCGGATCGCAAATCGCTGTTTAAATATATTATCCCTAAAGGATCGATCACGATTGATGGCATTAGCTTAACAGTAGTAAAGACGACGGCTTCATCGCTTACTGTATCCATTATTCCGCATACGCTAGGGGAAACTGTGCTAACTTATAAGCGGGCAGGAGATAGTGTAAATATTGAGTGTGATGTTCTGGGCAAATATGTAGATCATCTTCTTCATTATGGCTCAGCTGCACAGGATGAAGAAAGTGATAGTAGCTCCGGGATTAGTCGTGATTTCTTGGCGGCAAACGGATTTGTTTAAATAATGAGTAAGCTTACGAAGAAGGAAATAATCCTTCGTAAAGCTATTAGGAGGATAGGATCATGAGCGAACAATCGAAGAAGGATAGTGTCTTGAATCCGATTGAAGAAGCGATATATGATTTAATGCGCGGCAAAGTCATCATCGTGGTGGATGATGAAGATCGTGAGAATGAAGGGGATTTTATAGCTCTTGCTGAGCGGGCGACACCAGAAGTCATCAATTTTATGATCACTGAGGGACGCGGTTTGGTCTGCATGCCAATTACCGCTGAGCGTGCGGAAGAGCTTGAACTACAGGCTATGGTCAGTCACAATACAGATAATCACGGCACAGCCTTTACTGTATCGGTTGACCATATAGATACAACTACTGGTATATCAGCAGGGGAAAGATCCTTGACTGTAAAGGCCATGATTGACCCTAAAGCGAAGCCGTCTGATTTTCGTAGACCTGGCCATATGTTCCCGCTGATTGCGAAAAAAGGTGGCGTACTGCGCCGTTCCGGACATACAGAGGCTGCTGTTGATTTAGCCCGTATGTGTGGTGCATATCCAGCCAGTGTGATTTGTGAAATCATCAAAGAAGATGGCTCGATGGCCCGGTTGCCTGATCTGGTTGAGATTGCTAAGAAGCATGATCTTAAGTTGATCAGCATCAAAGACCTCATTCACTATCGGAACGAGAAGGAACAGCTCGTCAATCGCGAGGTGTCTGTACGTCTGCCTACCGATTTCGGTGAGTTTCAGACCATTGCCTATACAAATGAAGTGGATGATAAAGAACATGTAGCATTGGTGAAGGGTGATATTTCCGGTGATGAGCCAGTGTTAGTACGAGTACATTCCGAATGCTTGACGGGTGATGTATTCCACTCCCATCGCTGCGATTGTGGTCCCCAGTTTGAAGCAGCGCTTCGGCAGATCGAAGCTGCTGGTATAGGCGTGTTGCTCTATATGCGTCAAGAAGGCAGGGGCATTGGTCTTATTAATAAGCTTAAAGCCTACAAACTTCAAGAAGAAGGACTCGATACTGTAGATGCTAATCTAAAGCTTGGTTTTCCAGCAGATTTGCGTGATTACGGGATTGGAGCACAAATTCTGAAGGATCTAGGTATAAGTCAAATTCGTCTCTTAACGAACAATCCTCGAAAGATCAAAGGGTTGGAAGGTTATGGATTGGAAGTTGTTGAGCGAGTGCCAATTCAAATGCCGGAGAATAAGGATAATACTAATTATCTCCATACGAAGCAGGCGAAACTTGGGCATTTGCTGTCTTTTGACGACATTGAACAAAATGAGGATTCGAAAGTATAATCACACACAATAAAAAAACGAAGGGTAGATGAATGATATGCCGAAATATTTAGAAGGACATTTAGTTTCTGAAGGGTTAAAATACGGAGTCGTAGTAGGACGTTTTAATGAATTTATTACTAGTAAGCTTTTGTCAGGTGCACTTGATGCATTTAAACGCCATGGTGCTAACGATGATGAAGTAGATGTTGCTTGGGTTCCAGGCGTGTTTGAAATTCCGTTAATCGCTCAAAAAATGGCAGAAAGCGGTAAATACGACGCTGTAATCACTTTAGGGACTGTTATCCGTGGCTCTACAACGCACTATGATTATGTATGTAATGAAGTTGCAAAAGGGGTAGCTGCGATTAATCTTAAAACAGGCGTGCCGACGATTTTTGGCGTAGTAACTACTGAGAATATTGAACAGGCCATTGAGCGTTCAGGAACCAAGGCAGGGAATAAAGGCTGGGATGCTGCGACTGCTGCGATTGAAATGGCGAATCTTAACAAACTGTTTAAGTAAGACAGCTATTGACGAATCAGTCGAATTCGTGCTTATTTATAGTATAAGAAGAAAGCATGGATTATAGAGCCCTTTCTACTTGTGTAGCGTCCTTTAGGGCGCTGCACTTTACTTTTTTTGGCGGGAGGATGCTTCGTGACTGTATTGTACAAGCTGGAAACGTTTGAAGGTCCGCTGGATCTGCTTTTGCATTTAATTGATAAGGCGGAAATCGACATCCAGGACATTCCGGTCGCCGAGATCACCGAACAGTATATGGAATACCTGCGAAGTATGCAGGAGCTTGAACTGGATATTACGAGTGAATTTCTCGTGATGGCCGCAACCCTATTATCTATAAAGAGCAAGCTATTGCTGCCCAAACCACCGGTCATTGAGATCGATGATTTTGAATATTACGAAGAAGATGAATTTGATCCACGAGCTGAACTCGTTCAGCGACTGATTGAGTATCGTAAATTCAAGAGTATTGCTGTTCATTTAATGGATATGGAGAGCGAGCGGAGCTTGATTTTTACGAAGGAGCCGGAGGATCTGGGTCCATACGTGCCTGAAGAGATTGACCATACGCTAAAAGGACTACATACTTCCGACCTTATAGCTGCTTTCCGTAAAGCACTTAGTAAGGCGGCAAGAAGGTCATCTTACCAGCGGATCACCCGGGACGAAATATCGGTAAAAGATCGTATACGTGATGTATCGGATGCGCTGCAGCGCAGAGGAAAGGGCGGAAGGCTCCATTTCTCAGCACTGCTTCACGATGAAATGGCGCGACACGAAATCGTAGTTACTTTTCTTGCGATTCTGGAACTGATGAAAATGAAGGCGATTTTTTGCTATCAAGAGAAATTGTTTGATGACATCGTAATGGAGTGGAGAGGAGGAGAACACTTCAATGGATTACAAAACGCTGAAATCGATTATTGAGGGCCTGTTGTTTCTATCAGGTGATGAAGGGATCTCCGTGCGGCAAGTCGCCGAGATTACGGAGCAGCGGCCAGAGCTTGCAGCTGGGGCATTAGAAGAACTGAAAGAGGATTATGTAACACAAGAGCGGGGATTGCAGGTGGTCCAAATTGCCGGAAACTATCGGCTGGCTACATTACCTGAGCATGCCCATTATTTTGAACGCTTGGCTTATTCCCCATCCAGATCAACCTTGTCTCAGGCCGCATTAGAGACATTGGCGATCGTGGCCTATCGTCAGCCCATTACACGGGTGGAGATCGAAGAGATTCGAGGCGTGAAATCCGAACGTGCTATTCATACGCTGAATAACAAGGATTTGATCCATGAGGTAGGTCGTGCGGAGGCCGTAGGGCGTCCAATCTTATATGGGACGACTAAATCATTCTTGGAGAGCTTTGGCCTAGCAAGTCTGAATGAGTTGCCAGAACCATCTAACTTCGAATCCACTGATAATTTGGAAGAGGAGACACAGCTATTGTTCAATAAGCTGGATACTCAAATGACGTTCGAGGATATAGAGCAACCTTAATTTTTTTGTTATTCCGCAATGATTTGTATTGCTGGGACTGCCCATAAACCATTCATAATGGTTTATGGGCAGTCCCTATTTTTTTGTAGAGCCACATTTTTTAGCCAAACCCCGAATTTTTTCCAGATTAAATTGCCATACTAAACCAAAGGTTCCCATTATTAAGGTTTCTTGGAGGTAAATACGTGACGTTATGGATTGGAATACCCCTCGGATTGCTGGTACTGGCAATGATCCTGGTTCTGTCTTCATCTATCGATTTCCGCATCCGGTGCTATAAACATGACAAAAATGATCTGATCGAGTTAGATGTTAAGACACTTTTTGGTCTGATCAAACTCCACTATGAACTGCCTCGATTGGTCTTTAAGGGATTGGAGCAAGGCGTGCTTGGGAAGTTTAAAGAGACGGGTACCGCGACTACAGGTGTTGACACTGTAAAGGAAGAACAATTCGATAAAGAAAGAATTGAGCGCTGGCGGGACAATGTACAGCTAGCAGTGAAATCCACACGTGGATTGAAGAAGTGGTTCAAGGAAACTGTATCACATGTCAAAATATCAAAGCTCGACTGGTCCACAGACTTCTCACTAGGTGATACGGCAGACACTGCCATAGTATCAGGAGCCGTCTGGGGATTGAAATGGAGCATCGTTGGATTTATTTCGCAGAGGGTCAAATTGAAACACAATCCACGAGTGTTTGTGAAGCCTGTTTTTCAAGATGAGCATTCTTTTTCAATGGAGTTCGTATGTGAGGGTAAATTGTCCGTTTCCTATGCCGTATACGCATCATTGCAGCTTATTCTTCGTGTCTTGAGGGAGGCGGGGGGAATCAGTAAGTGGAGAAAAATACTAAAACGGATGCGTAGGGAGTCTCATGGGCAAAGTTTAGAATGAAAGTTACATACAAATGCGTGGATGTGGGGATGATAAGCGCTGTAGAAGCAAGAGAAATCGTACTCAATTAAGGAGGAAACAATATGAGCGACCATCCTATTCAGGGTCTAATGCAAACAGCGATGGAAAATATCAAGGGCATGGTAGATGTTAATACGATTGTTGGAGATCCAGTACAAACACCTGACGGTAGTATTATTCTGCCGATTAGTAAGGTGGCCTTTGGGTTTGCTGCAGGGGGTAGTGATTATCGAGTAGAGGATTCTATAAGTGGATCAAGCTCCCAAGGCGGTGTCAAAATGCTTCCTTTTGGTGGCGGTAGTGGGGGCGGTGTCTCCATCAGACCGATCGCTTTTCTAGTGGTTGGTAAGGATGGGGTAAACATTGTGCCACTCGACAATCAAACGCATTTGTTCGAAAAAATTATCGATGCTACGCCTGGGCTCATCGACAAAATCCAGACCATGTTCCAAAGCAGCAGTACTTCAGGTCAAGCTGGGTCAACTGCTACACAAGCACCACAAGCACCACAAGCACCACAAGCACAAGCACCTGCTAAACCCGATCCAAGTACATCCCAATCTTCAACACATTAGGTACACATAATTGTTCAAATAGCCTCGGGGATATCGCCTTACATCAGGCGGTGTCCCTTTTTGTGTGGAGAGGACATACCCTAAGGCTGGTCCGCATACACTTGTACAACATAAGCATGAAATGAATGACTTTACTTAAGAACCGATAAGAATCCGGAGGATAAATATGAAGACAATAACCCGTAAATTTCCAATCGCCTTATTACTGAGCATTTTGCTGCTGTTTCTGACACCGCTAACTTTGATTCATGCGGAGAACAGCTCTATATCTACGCATGCACGGGCAGCGGCGCTGATTGATGTGGAATCCGGGCGTATTTTGTATAGCAGTCGAGGAGATGAGCCGATGCTTATTGCCAGTCTGACTAAAATAATGACCGCCCTCGTCGCTATTGAGAATGGTGATTTAGCATCCAAAGTCAAAGTTGGTAAAAATGCTTTCGCCAAAGAAGGCTCCTCTATTTATTTACAGCAAGGTGAAGAGATGACGCTGGAAAATATGCTGTATGGTCTAATGCTGCGCTCTGGGAATGATGCGGCAACAGCGATCGCTGAACATATCGGCGGTTCTGAAGAAGGGTTTGTATACCTGATGAACAATAAGGCTGAAGAGCTCGGATTAAAAAATACTCATTTTGCTAATCCGCATGGTCTAGATGCTGAAGGCCATTATTCGAGTGCTAACGACTTAGCCGTACTGACGGCGTATGCTCTTCATAATCCTGTATTTAAGCAAATTGTGAAGACACAGGAGAAAACTGCGGACAATCCAAATGAGAAATGGGATTACAAGTGGAGAAACAAGAATAAAATGCTGTACTTATATGAGGGCGCAGATGGTGTGAAGACAGGATATACCAAAAAAGCGCTACGCTGCCTTGTCAGCTCAGCGACCAGAAACGGCCAGCAGCTTGTCGCAGTGACCATAAATGATGGGGATGACTGGAATGATCATGCCTCACTGCTAAACTTTGGATTTAATCACTACCCACTAAAAACAATGATCGAACGCGGGGATCCCGTGAGCGGTTATGACTTCGTGACAGCCAAAAAATTTGCCTATCCGCTCGGACAAGGCGAGCAGGATAGAGTGACCACTAAACTTGTCTTAAATCAGATCCCTGCGGCGTCAGTCAAAGCTGCAAGATCAAACTTTGGATTGCAAGGGGTTCTCGTTCTAAATCTAGGTGGCAAGGAGATAGGCCGGGTTCCAGTATATACACGAGAGTCCTTACCTCCTGAGGAATCCGCTTATACTAAAAAATATAGTACAACGCAAGCACACACTTATCCTGCTAATAATTGGTTTCAGGCTATAGGGAGTGCACTGAAGGCGTTATTTAAACTGGGCGAAAGTTCCAAGTAAGCAGATAGCTGAATAATGAAGAGGGAGGCGTATCCATGATTAACGGGATCTGGCTAGGAATGATCATCATCGGTTTTCTGTTCGCCGCCGTTAACGGCAGAATGGATGAATTTACAGCCGCCGTATTCGACGGAGCCAAGAGTGGGGTTACAGTAAGTTTCGGCTTAATAAGTGTGCTTGTATTCTGGCTAGGAATCATGCGGATCGCAGAGGATGCTGGTTTGCTTAAAAAAATAGCCAAGATTCTTGGGCCAATCGTAGCCTTCCTCTTTCCAGATGTGCCGAAGGGCCATCCTGCAATCGGATATATTCTCTCCAATATGAGCGCTAATTTGCTTGGACTTGGCAATGCGGCTACACCTATGGGGATCAAGGCGATGCAGGAGCTGCAGAAGCTCAACCCGGATAAAGAAACGGCCACACCAGCCATGTGTACCTTACTGGCGCTTAACACAGCAAGCATTACGCTAATTCCCGCGACGCTAATTGCGATCCGATTGAATTACAATTCGGCAGATCCTGCGAGAATAGTAGGTACAACCCTCGCCGCAACGGCTGTAGCGACTCTTGCGGCTATAGCGGCTGACCGGTTTTTCCGAAGGATGACGTTGCTGCGCAAACCTCCAAAGCCGCCGTCAGCAAAGTCTGGTTCTGCTCCATTGGCCAAGACGTCTCTGCCTAATTCTTCATTGAAGGGGTGAACATGACTTGTACCAGTTAATCAGTCTCCTATCGGCATGGGCGATTCCGGTCATGATTACGTTCATCCCGCTCTATGCTTTTACGCGTAAAGTCCCGGTGTATGAGTCATTTGTTGAAGGGGCCAAGGATGGATTTGGAACGGCAATCGCGATTATTCCTCATCTTGTGGGAATGCTTGTGGCGATCAGCGTCTTTCGCGCATCGGGCGCACTCGACTTCCTAATGGGATTCATATCTCCTGCTCTGCGGGGACTTGGCGTACCTCCAGAAGTACTGCCTCTCGGCCTTCTGCGGCCCCTCACTGGGACAGGCTCGCTTGCTTATACCACGGATCTGATTCGCGTTCATGGTCCGGATTCTCTAATCGGCATGATTGCCTCCACCATACAAGGCAGCACGGACACAACGCTCTATGTATTAACGGTTTATTTTGGAGCCGTTGGTGTGCGCAACGGACGTTATGCACTTAAGGTAGGTCTATTCTCTGATGTTGTTGGCTTCGTAGCCGCGATCGCGGTCTGCCTCCTGCTTTTTGGGTAGGAGGCGTCACCCCCTTTCCTTCCTCGACATATGCTATTGCAGCAATGTGGAGGGAGGCAACCCGCTATGAACTACAAAGGTTTTATTCTGCATCAGTCTCGCTGTACTTCCATTAATGGCAAAGGCTTTGATTTCTGGGTTGGTGTGGACGGAGCCATTTATGCAGCACCGCTGCTGACCGATCCGGAGTATATTCACATTTGCTTGGAAGGTGATTTCAGCTGGGAAGATGGCATTCCCCCATTATCTGGAAGAAAGGAACAGCTGTTTGCCACAGGTAAACTCATTTTAGAACTGGTAGAGCGCTACCAAATCACCCCTTTAATCATCGAACCCCACAATAATTACTGCCCAGGCGCATTTTTTCCATGGAATGAACTTGTGATTTATCCCTCTGATGGTTATCATTAATCTGAGGTGACTAGTCGAAAATGGAAAGATTACAGAAAATTTTGGCGCAGGCAGGTGTGGCGTCCAGACGTAAGTGTGAAGAAATGATTTTGGCCGGTAAAGTGGAAGTCAACGGGGAACTCGTAACTACGCTTGGCACGAAGGTGGACCCCGCAACAGATATTATTAAAGTCTCCGGTAGACTGATCCGGGGCGAGAACAAAATCTATATTATGTTCAACAAACCTAAAGGAGTCATTACAAGTGCTTCCGATCCAAAGGGTCGCAAGGTTGTAACAGACTACCTTAAAGGAATTACAGAACGGGTTTACCCTGTAGGCCGTCTGGATTATGATACGGAAGGGCTACTGCTGTTAACGAATGATGGAGATTTCGCTAACTTGCTTACCCATCCTAAGCATCATGTACCTAAGACGTATCACGCTACGGTCAAGGGTATTCCGCACGGTACTGCACTGGACAAGCTAAAGGCTGGGATCAAGCTGGAAGATGGTATGACAGCGCCTGCCGAAGTAGAGTACAAAGATATTGATGAAGCGAATAAAGAAGCAGTAATCAGCATTACGATTCACGAGGGACGTAACCGTCAGGTACGACGCATGTTTGATGCGATTTCACACCCCGTTCTCCGTCTGAAGCGGATTTCATTCGGGGATATTATGCTGCAAAATCTTAAACGTGGATCCTACCGTCATTTGACTAAAGATGAAATTAACCATCTGCAGCAAATTGCCAAAGCAGGATTACTCAAAGAAAGAACTCCACGTAAAGAATCATAAAGACACACAATATTCACAATTTAACCCCCTAATACTGTGACGAAATTCGCTATAATGTTCATAGGATGTTCACACCTTACAACATAAGTATGAGTTGCGTCACAGAAGGGGGCTTTACATGTGGGTAAAGCGAGAAAACCAATTCAAATCGTAATTCTGTTTCTAATCGTTCTAGTGGGTGGTTATGCCATTGGTTCCTCTGTATTTGGTGGAAGCGGAAAACCAGAGGAAGGTAGTAAAGCGCCTGCCATTGATTTGCTGGGTCTTGATGGACTTGGGCATACGTTAGACGAGTATAAGGGAAAGGCTATTGTGCTGAATTTCTGGGGCTCATGGTGCACGCCATGTGTAAAAGAAATGCCGGCTCTCCAAGCACAATGGGAAAAATGGAAGGACAAAGATGTAGTCGTTATTGGAATCAACGTAGGTGAAGATCAGATGACTGTCGAGAATTTTGTGAAGCAAGTCAATATTGATTTTCCGATTTTGATGGACACGGGACGAGACGCTGTACGAAGTTATGGCATTTCTCCACTCCCCACTACTTTTTTTATTAATGCAAAGGGTAAAATTGACAGCATTCATATTGGCCAGCTTGATTTAGATTCACTAGATGATCAAATTGGGAAGCTGGTGAATTGATGAGTGAACGCGAGGCTTTTATAACCAATACCAAATGTGAATGTGGCCATCAGAACCCTGTAGGCACTGTTCTATGTGAAGCATGCGGAAAGCCGCTTGGCAAAGAATCGGACTGGGGCGAGAATCTGGAAATGCGTTATGATGGTGTAGCCCGTCGTTCGCAGCGTGTTAATCCAAGCATTATTGATCGAGTTTGGAACTTTTTTTCATCTGTCAAAATAGCGATATATCTAATTATTTTGACACTGTTAGGCTCTATGCTGGGAACCATTTTCCCTCAGGAGAGTACTTTCCTTAATATTGATGCATCGAGTTATTATAAGCAGGAGTACGGAACAGCTGGGGACATCTACTATAAGCTTGGACTTTCACATACATACGAATCCTGGTGGTTTGTGACTCTACTCGTAATGATTGGTGCTTCACTAGTCATTTGTAGTTTGGACAGAGTACTTCCGCTATATAAGGCATTGACTAGGCAGAAGATTCGGAAACATCGTCAGTTCTTAACTCGGCAAAAGGCTGTGCTAGTTACTGAAGTGCAAGAAGAACCAGAAGCTTGGGTTGCTCGGGTGGTTCAGCCTATGCGTAAAAAGGGCTACCGAGTCAAGACGGATGGAGGAGCTCTGCTGGCAGAGAAACACCGATTCAGCCGCTGGGGGCCTTACGTAATACATATTGGTTTGATTATTTTTTTACTTGCTGTACTGGCAAGAGGGTTGCCGGGTCTCAACATGGATCAGCATCTTGCTTTCCCGCAAGGGGAGATTACACAGATTCCGGATACTACCTACTATTTAAAAAACGAGAAATTCACCGTAGAGTTCTACACCGATGAAGAGATGCCAGAGGAGTTTCGAGGCAAAAAGATCCTTCCAAAATTATTCCAAACTAAAGCAGTGCTATATAAATGTGCCGCGGATTGCTCAGATCCTACTAAGGAACCGCAGCTTACCGAGGTGACAACGCATAATATCCAAGTAAACTCACCTTTGGATTATAAAGGATTGAAAGCGTATCAGTTTGATTATGATCTAACACCTGTGCTGCGTTCTGTACAGCCAGTGCTTAAGAATTCCACCACTGGGGAGTCGTACGGTAAATTCAAACTGGATATGAAGAATCCGCAGCGTACAATTACAGCGGGACCCTATACGATGACTTTAAAAGAGAAGTATATGGATTTTGGACTGAATGAGGATGGTCAGCCGATATCTAAGTCGCCTTATCCGAATGCACCTGCATTCTTATTCTTGATTCAAGGACCGAATTTGCCAGCGGAAGGGCAGCAGTACTTCTATTTTCCTAAGCAAGTAGATAAGTCTCAGTTTCAGCAGGTGGCTATTAACGATAAGCTTGGTGGCAGCAATAGATTTCTTGAGCTTGAAGTGGACAACATGAGCGATGTTGATTTTTCGGAATCGACTACATACTTGAATATACGTATTGATCGTGCAATGCCTTTTGTATGGTTAGGTGCAGCAATCGTGATGCTGGGTTTAATCCTTGGATTTTACTGGCAGCATAGACGCATCTGGCTTACCGTTGTAAACGGAGAGCTAATACTCGGAGGACATACGAACAAGAATTGGTTCGGTTTCCGTCGTGAGATCGTTTCTATTTTAGAAAAAGTAGATATGGTAGTCGATGAAAAATCAATAGATAATGGAGGAGGCCTTACATGAGCTTGCTCGATATCAGCAGTGCCGTCTTTATTGCCGCATTCTTATTATACAGCGGGTCGTTTATGTTATTCACTATCGCTATCATGGGTCGCAAGTGGTCGGGCCGCAAGCCAGAGGAACATACTGCTCGATGGGGTAAAATAGCTTTTATTGTTTCTTCTATAGGTCTTATCTTTCATCTTATTTATTTCTTCACACGTTGGTTTGGTGCAGGACATATTCCAGTCAGCAATATGTACGAGTTCATGACTTTCTTATCCATGATGGTTATGGTAGCCTTTACAGTGATGTACGCGATCTATCACAAAGTTATTCTCGGTCTGTTTGCAGTTCCAATTAGCATTATTGTGATGGCGTACGCAGCTGTATTTCCACAGGAGGTCCAGCCGTTAATTCCATCCCTGCAATCGAACTATCTCAAGATTCACGTTACACTGGCAGCACTAGGTGAATCCTTTTTTGCGGTTGGTTTTGCGGCAGGGCTGATGTATCTGCTACGGACTGTTAATTTTTCCAGTAAAGAGAAGGCGGATCGTAAGCAACAGAGACTGATTGAATTTACTCTCTTTTCAATCATTGTTATAATTGGGTTTCTGGGTTCAGTTTTTGCTTTCCGCGGAGCAGGTTATGAGACTGTTTTTGTCCGTCCCAACGTTACGATTGACAGCGCAGGGCAGGAAAATAGTACAATAGAGAAAGTGAGTTATCGAATGCCGCCGATTGTGGCTCCTCACAATAGCGAAATTGAAAGCTTCCAGTCCTTTCTTGGCATGAAAGAACCTCTCTTTGAAGCTCCTTCATGGATGAATGGTGTGAATGCTGGCCGGAAGTTTAATACTGTAATCTGGTCGATTCTTTCCGGATTACTCCTTTACGGAATTCTTCGCTTGATCGTACGCAAGCCACTAGGCGCAGCGATTCACCCGGTTATGGATGGGATTGATGAAGGCGATCTAGATGAGATAACGTATAGGGCGATAGCCATTGGCTTTCCTATTTTCACATTAGGCGCTTTGATTTTTGCAATGATATGGGCGCAAATAGCCTGGGGAAGATTCTGGGGATGGGACCCCAAAGAAGTCTGGGCACTCGTTACTTGGCTCTTCTATAGTGCTTATCTTCATTTACGATTGGCTCGTGGATGGCAAGGGCGAAAATCTGCCTGGCTTGCCGTTCTAGGCTTTTTGGTCGTAATGTTTACCTTAGTTGGCGTTAATCTAGTCATCGCCGGACTTCATTCTTATGCGGGGACGGACTGAGCATAGTTTACCTGCTAACACAGCACAATGGATTTAAGGTTACGTTCTACTGTATTTGATGAAGGGGTTGTTGTGAAATGGCAGATCATTTAAACAGAATTCTGGTAGTGGATGATGAGGAACGCATTCGCCGCCTGCTAAAGATGTATCTTGAAAAAGAAGGTTATGAAATCGACGAAGCTGAAGATGGCGAAATCGCTCTTCGCAAAGCAACAGCAAATGACTACGGTCTAATTTTGCTGGATGTTATGCTGCCTGGCATTGATGGAATGGAAGTGCTGACCCGACTCAGAGGGGTCAAATCGACACCTGTCTTAATGCTTACAGCTAAAGGCGAAGAGATTAATCGTGTACAGGGCTTTGAAATGGGCGCGGATGATTATGTCGTGAAGCCATTTAGTCCTCGCGAAGTGATTTATCGCGTGAAGGCCATTATGCGCCGTTCTTCAGCAACAGCATTTTTGTCCAAAGAGAGCAACTCCAGTAATAACATTGTATTCACTCATCTTATTATTGAGCATGACGCACACCGAGTAACTGCTGGCGGTGAAGAAGTGAGTCTGACACCGAAAGAATACGAACTGCTGCATTATTTGGCGATTTCACCGGATAAAGTGTTCTCTCGTGAAGAACTGCTTAAAGATGTTTGGAATTATGAATTTTTCGGAGATTTGCGTACAGTCGATACCCATGTTAAGCGTCTTCGTGAAAAACTGAATAAGGTATCACCGGAATCCGCGGCGATGATTACAACTGTATGGGGTGTAGGCTACAAACTTGAGGTACCTAAATAAGTGAACTTCTGGAGAAGTCTTGTCGGCAAGCTGTGGGTCACGATCATCTGCCTGGTCGCTGTCGTGCTTATTACACTCGGGTTGTTTCTACTTCCCTATATCGACAGCAACTTTGCTAATTCCGGCGATATCAAACGTTTATTTATGTATACGTGCATGATCGGATTTTCTTTGACGACATTCTTCGCGTTGTTCTTGTTTACCAAGATCACTCAACCGATGCAACGTGTCATCGAGGCTGCAAACAACATTCGACGTGGTGAATACGGAACAAGGCTGACGCTGGTCACAAGTGACGAGATTGGCCAGTTGGCGACTTCCTTCAACCATATGGCTGAGGAGTTGGAAGAGAATATTCGCAGTCTGCACCATGAGAAGGGTCATCTATCCAGTGTATTACGCAGCATGAGTGATGCTGTAATCACCTTTGACACCCTGGGCCAGATTATTCTGACCAATCCGCATGGTCAATCGCTACTTGAGAGCTGGAGCGATTTTGAGTGGGAACAAGAGAGTGACATTGAACCTCATACGGAAACGGCTGAGAGTAATGTTCCACCTCCCCTGCGTCCTTTATTTTTGAGCACGTTGAAACAAGGCGGCGATGAGCGTTCCAATGTACATGTCCGGCAGGGCGTATGGTCCGTCCATATGGCACCTTTATATTCTGAGGGTAGCATTCGTGGAGTGGTTGCTGTTCTGCGTGATGTAACTGAAGAAGTACGACTCGAAAAAATGCGCCGTGACTTCGTGGCAAACGTCTCTCATGAGATTCGGACGCCATTATCGATGATGCAAGGTTATAGTGAGGCTTTACTTGACGGCATGGCTTCTTCACCAGAGGAAAGCAGTGAACTGATTCAAGTCATTCATGATGAATCGCTCCGTATGGGGCGTCTTGTAAAGGATCTGCTCGACCTTGCGCGAATGGAAGCTGGACATACGGATATGTTGAAGGCAGAAGTAGATGTGAACGAATTGCTGGAACGAGTGTATCGCAAATTTTCCGTGCGTGCGAAAGAGCGTGATATTCATCTGCAGCTAAATAAAGAGAGCGATGTCCTTGTTCTTAAGGCGGCGGATGAAGATAAGCTTGAGCAGGTCTTAACCAATTTGCTCGATAATGCTTTTCGTCATACGCAGGGTGGCAAGAAGATCACAGTTTATACAGGAACTTGTGTCTTAGAAGGGCGTCGCTATTTTGAAATTAAAATTCAGGATGAAGGCGTCGGCATTCCGCAGGAAGATCTGCCTTATATATTTGATCGTTTCTACAAAGCCGATAAGGCACGTGTACGGGGAGAAACAGGTGGAACGGGACTCGGGCTTGCGATTGTTAAAAATATTGTTGAGTCGCATCACGGAACCATTTCAGCTTCCAGTAAGTTGGGCGAAAGTACAACCTTTACCCTAAGACTTCCTGTCGAAAAACAGTAATTCCAAACACAATGTGTGATAGCGCCTCTGACAGCAGAGGTGCTTTTTGTTGAAACAAACACATTAATCTTGTTCAACGTGGAACATATCTCATTGTTTATGCTTGGGAGGCCATCAAATGATTTTATCTTTAGACCAAGGGACTACCAGTTCACGAGCCATAGTATTCGATGAGGACGCTAGAATCGTCTCACAAGGGCAATATGAGGTTGAACAATCTTTCCCATACCCTGGCTGGGTGGAGCATGACCCAGAGCAAATCTGGGCGTCACAGCTTGCAGCAGCAAGAGATGCGATTACTCAGGGCGGGATAATGCCTCAAGAAATATATTCCATTGGAATTACAAATCAGAGGGAAACGGCCCTGATCTGGGATAGAGCAACAGGTAAGCCGATTTATCCTGCGATTGTGTGGCAGGACAGACGTACTGCAGAGCTGTGTGAAGAGATCAAGAGTAAGGGGTTAGAGGGACTCATTGCTAGCAAGACGGGACTCGTTGTGGATGCTTATTTTTCTGCAACAAAATTCTCCTGGATTCTTGATCATGTAGACGGCGCACGAGTGCGGGCGAATAATGGCGAGCTACTAGCTGGGACTGTAGACAGCTGGCTAATCTGGAAGCTTACTGGCGGGGCTGTACATGCTACTGATGTAACTAATGCATCGCGTACGATGCTATATAATCTACATGAGCGATGCTGGGACGAAGAGCTAATGGAGGAGCTTCGTATACCACGCTCCATCCTGCCAGAAGTGAGGATGTCCGGTAGTGAATTTGGAGCAGCAGACGCGCAGTGGTTCGGGACAGAAATACCTATTCATTCTGTATTGGGGGATCAACAAGCTGCTTTGTTTGGACATACTTGTCTTGAACCCGGCAGTGCCAAAAACACATATGGAACTGGATGCTTTATTCTGATGAATACAGGTACAGAAGCTGTAGTCTCCAGTCATGGGTTGTTGACCACTGTAGCTTGGGGAATGGGGGATGAACTCTATTATGCACTCGAGGGCAGTGTGTTTGTAGCCGGAGCGGCTGTACAATGGCTTCAGGAGGGGTTAGGACTCATAACGGAGCCCGCAGGCTCGGAAGACAAAGCGCGGGAAGTAGAGGACAGTGAAGGGGTTGTCGTCGTACCTGCTTTTACTGGACTAGGTGCCCCTTATTGGGATATGTATGCACGTGGAGCAGTCTTCGGTTTAACTAGAGGAACCACCTCGGGGCATTTGGTAAGAGCAACGTTAGAGTCATTAGCATTTCAGTCTAGAGATGTAATTGGGGCGATGGAAAAAGATGCAGGCATGCCATTGACCGGACTTCGTGTAGATGGTGGAGCGGTTCGTAATGATTTGCTGATGCAGTTTCAGTCTGATATCCTCGGTAGTGAAGTTACTCGAACTACATATGCGGAGACGACTGCGCTGGGAGCGGCACTTTTGGCTGGATTAACCTCAGGAGTCTGGACAAGAGAACAGTTAGAAAGCTTTAACAAAGCTGAGAGGGTCTTTTCACCTGTAATGGGTATAGAAGAGCGTGAACGACGTTACAACGCCTGGAAAGACGCTGTAGCGCGTACCATGGGCTGGGAAAAACATGAAAGATATCAGTGATCAGGGAGATGCATATGTCTATGTTTAATGGAACAGAATCTGATCTACCGAGTGGACTATCTAAGCCTGCACTTCGAGCACTTCATGGTGCTGGGTATACACAGATTCACCACATCAGTAAGCTCACTGAGTCAGAGCTTCTGCAGCTCCATGGGATGGGACCAAAAGGGATTGATGTACTACGGCGTGCGCTCACTGAAAAGGGGTTATCCTTTGCCATCCAGTCCTAAAGAACAGATCAACCTAAAAAGCGGCAAGCTAAGGATAATCCTTGGCCTGCCGCTTTTTAGGTTGTAACGCTTAATATTCAATAACAAATGCAACGTTTTGCCATCCAGCGCCCACTGTCCAGAACAGAACTTTATCTCCGCGTTCGATCTTTCCGGTAGTAATAGCTTTGTGTAGAGCGATAAACGGGCTACTGGTTGAGGTGTACCCGAATTCATCACCTATGTAAACCGCAACCTCACGATCAATACCCACTTTTTCACAAACATCAACGATATTAGGCAGTGAAAGCTGTGAGAAACAGGCCGCTTTAATAGATTCAGGCGCTATGTTGTTATCAGATAGAAGCGTGCGAATCGATTCAGAAGCAGCATCTACGCAAATGGAATCATCAAATGGAATGAATTTCACATTGAATTCTCCAGCCGCGACGCCTTTTCTACCCAGATTAGCCAAGCCTTCGGCCGGGAACATGGAGTTGCCGTAAACGCATGTGTTTGTTTGATAGACAGAATCAATGAAGCCTACCGCATTATCATCGCGCACAAGAAGGACTGCCGCAGCTGCATCACCGAAGTTAGCATAATAGACAGGATCATTCTTATCTGCATGAGGTGCTACATAATCGGATCCGATGACCAAAGCGCGTTTAATTCTAGGATTGGCTTGCATTTGACGGCTCACCTGTTCTACGGAAGCAGTCATACCTGCACAGTTAGCGTTGCTATCTATACAAATTGTATGGGATGCGCCGTTAATTAAACGGTGAATCATTAAAGAGTTAGTAGGAAAGATATATTCAGGAGTTTGACTTGCATAGGCAATAAGATCGATATCAGCGCCAGTGAGACCATTTTTATCCAACACATTACTGGCAGCCTCAAAAGCCATCGTAAGAGAATTTTCTTCCTCATTCTTAATGCTATAGCGCGTATCACGACCTAAAGTGGTCAGTAGACCTCGGATATCAATACCCTTTTCGTCAAAATGCTTAATAAAAAAGTCGTTACCAACTTTATTACTAGGATGATAGATATCAATGTCTTGAATACGAATTCCGGTCATATGAATGAATCCTCCTGAAAAACTCTATAGTTTTTTAGTTATAAGAATAATTAAGCTGTAACGGTGGAAATGATCTCGATGTTATCTAGTCCTGCTTTACGACCCAGACGAGCAAGCTGCATTTTAAGAATTGGGTTATTTTCAAGGGTTAGATTTACTTTTACAAATCCATCATTCTTAAACATTACGAAGCAACCTTCCAAAAGAGGCACAACATCAGGTGCGGTTACGTTTAGCTTTCTGCAGTCGATTTGTAATTCATAGTCTGCTGGAGTGATAGGATTAATAGTTTGTTGATAAGCTTGGATAGATTTCAGACCATCTTCTTCAGAAAATGTTCCTTCCAGCTCAATATTGATCACTTTTTTAGTAGTGTCTGTCTTTAAAATAAACTGTCCCACGTTAACATCTCTCCCGATATTTTAATTTACTGAAAATAGTTACTTTATCTCTTCAATCGTTTCGAGAAGAATATTAAAAGCGGTGATGATTCTAGGTGCCCCTATAGCGGGTACTAAGTGTAATAGAATACCTTTGAGTTGTTCTACAGTAACTCCCACACGAAGAGCCATGACATAATGAACACCCAATTGATCAAACTGACCCATCGAAATCAGGGCAGAAATAACTGCGATTTCCTTCCAGTCAGCTTCGATTGTGTTGCGTTGAAAAATATCGCCGTATGCATTCCCCATAATAAATTCAGCTAAATCGGGGAAATGTTCTTTAATCGGAGCCAGTGCTTTAGCTCCGTAGTCTCCTGAGAGATTCGTGAAGTGGTTAAGACCACTGTTTACATTGTCTTTCATAAGTGACCTCCTAATTTAGGTTCAAAGTACGGTGAGCAGTCGGAGGGACCTCATCACGGTCTGTTAACAGTTCAATGACGGCAACACGGTTGATGGCAACAGCGTCCTTGATAGCTGTTTCGAACTCCTCCGCTGTCTCACATTTGTAACCCGTAGCACCTAGTGATTCTGCGAATTTCACAGCGTCCATAGGGACTTCGTAGATAGTTCCGTCAATACGTCCTGTAGTTTTTTCCATACCTTTTAGAGCCATATCTAGCTGTTTATTATTCACAACAATGAATATGACAGGAATATCCTTGCAGACAGCAGCGTTAATCTCTGCGCCTAGCATCATAAAGCAGCCATCTCCTGTAATGCAGAAGATCGTTTCTTCTGGAGCAGCAACCTTTGCACCAATCGCCATCCCAATGGAATTACCCATGCAAGCAAAGTAAGCATCGAAAACAAAACTGCCCGGTTTTTTAACCTTGTACCATTTCGCAGCATGGAAACCGTGACTACCATCATCAACAAAGACTGTGCTGTTATAAGGAATCAAATCACTCATCGTACTCAAGACCGATGCAAGTGAAAGGTTTGGTAAAATCGGAGGCTCTTCGGTATAATCAGAATTTGTCGGTGCTTCGCGTTTTGTGATGTTGTTCGTGTCAATATTATTGAGATAGTAAACTAGATTGTCGCGTAGATCTCCAGTCACTGGAATCGTTTTAGAGAACAATATTTTTCCGACAAAAGTCGGATCGCTATCAAACTGAATTAATGTTGCAGGATGATTTTCCCTTTTAAGATTACAAATAGTCATATCACTTAAACGTGAGCCAAGAACGATAAATAGATCACTTTGATTCAGCAAGTCATCCCCATGGGTACAACCGCCTACTCCAATTGGACCATGATAGAGTGGATGATCCCAAGCTATAGCCCCTTTACCACCTGGAGATGTAACTACAGGAATATTAAATGTTTCCGCTAATTGAATTAGCTCACTATGTGCTCCAGAGCGGTTAACGCCTTTACCCGCGATAATTATTGGATTCTTAGAGTTATTTATAGCATCAAGTACTCGGTCGATATTAGCATGGCTAACCAGTGATTCGCGTTCAGGGATTACAATATTACATTCCTCTAGCAATTCCGTTTGTACATCAAAGGGAATACAAAGGTGAACTGGACCACGATTACCGCTCAAGGCAATGGATATGGCATGATTAAAGATTGTGTTAAAGTGATCTCCACGTTCAATAAGCTTGCTATATAAGGTGGCAGGTCTAAACATATCAGCTAAATCAGCTAGAAAAGAGGTAGAGTCCTGACATTGGGGAATTCCAAGCTCTTTAATAGATTGATGGCCAGTAATAAATAGGACAGGTAGGTTGTTAGCCTTAGCATGTGCTGCTGCAGTTAATAGGTTTGTTCCACCAGGACCTGAAGTACCAAAAGCTACACCTAGTTTTCCAGTTTTAAGCGCATACCCGGCTGCTTCGAAGCCGGAACTGGACTCATGTCTCCCAGGAATAAATTCAATACCGTAATCTACCATTTTAAGAACAATAGGACAAATGGATTTCCCGATAATACCAAAGGAATGGGTAACACCTAGGTTCCGTAGTGCTTCCGACATGTAATCTGCGACTGTCTTCAAAAAATACACCTCACAAGTTGATTGTTATTTTAAAATCAAACATTAGAAAACCTGTGCTCTGAATTAGGGCACAGGTTGGTGGCATAAATCGCCATAGAGACTGAACAATTGTTCAGTCGTCTTGGTTTTCTGCAACCTGGCAGTCATGGCCTCTGATATAAATGAGGCTGTAGATCCATGGTTTTGCGTCATCCTCTTTCGAAGATTTTGCCAATATTAATTTTAAAATTTATAAGAAGAATTTTCCTTTACAATATATTCCTAGAGAACCTTTGTCAATATATTTTCGCAAATTAACTCGAATTTTGACGAAAGTCTTGTCCAACCTATGAAATAATAGATATAAAAAAACTCCCCCTAAGTCAAAACTTAGAAGGAGTTTTTGGACTTGTTTATATGATTTGCAAATGACTTAAAACTTGAAAATATGGATAGTCTTCTGTAGATTAAATACAGCCTGTGTCATTTTCTCCGTTTCTTCAGCGACGGACTGCAGGGCATTAATTTGTTCATTCATAGCGGCGGATACTTCCTCGGTGCCGGCAGCGGTTTGCTGTGTGATTGCAGAGATATTCTCTATTGCACTTGAGATTTTCAAGGCACTTTCTAACATCAGATCACTTTCAGCAGAGAAGGAAGAGATTTGCTCGGTAATATACTGCACACTTTGCACAATTTGAGCAAAGATATGAGCAGATTGAGTGATCATCTCATTCTGTACCTGTACGACTTCTTCGTTGATAGCGATATTGTCAATCGCTTGTTTGATATCAGTTTCGATGCTCCGAACTAAGCCAAAGACTTCCTTCGTTGAAGCTGTTGATTCCTCGGCAAGTTTACGAACCTCCTGTGCGACTACAGCAAAACCTCGACCATGCTCTCCTGCACGTGCAGCTTCGATGGAGGCATTCAGCGATAAGAGGTTGGTCTGCTCAGCGATCTCTGTGATGGTTTTTGTAATCATCGTAATTCCGCGAGCATTATGAGACAGGGCTTCGATAGTATCAGCTACTTTTTGAGTAGCCTGGATGTTTTTGCGCATGCCTTCAGCTTGAGTATCAACGGACTGCCGTCCTTGTTCAACTAGTTCTAATGTATGTATTGAACGTCTGTTCATTTCTTTCGTTGAATTCGTATAATTGGATACTTTATTCTCAATATCTTTAATGGATTCTGTCATTTCAGCGATATCCGTAGATATTTCATTTGCACCAAGAGCTAGCTCGTTAGACGAAGAGGCTACCTGTGCCATGACAATTTTCAAATTCTGATTCTTATCTTCGATTCCACGGCTTGCATCCATAACTTGACGAGTGATTTGTGATGCTTCTGTCAAAATCTTTTTGAGCTTGTCAATCATAGTATTAAAGGAACGACTTACGTCCCCCATAGACCCGTTCTCGTCGGCTCTACTAGTAAAATCCCCTTTTGAAATACTATGAGATACATTCGCGATGTCATCAAAAGAAGATGTAAGCGTTCTCTCGATAAAGCGGGCCACGGGGAAAGTTAGAGCAGCAAGAACTACGATCAGAACAATACCCAAAATAATGTTGCCTAAGATCATAAAAGTAACTAAAACAGGAATGGCAAATAGTGCGGCAACGAGGTAACATCCGGCAACAATTCTTTGTTTTAACGGAAGTTTATGCATCCAGTTCATTGGTATAATGTCCTCCTTATTAATATTATGTATTGGTGTTATTATATGGGATTTAAGGGTGATTGGTCTATAGTAAGAACTGACATAAATCTTCTTTTCGGAGTAGTTCTTTAGATTTCGTGTCAAAAATCCTCATAAATAGCTGAAATTTTTGCGATAGCAGACTTTACCATCTCTAAAAGTTCTTGCGGTGAAAGTACAATAACCGAGGGACTAAAAGAAAGGATTATCCGGCAGGCCGACTCGATCGTATTAAATTCGGCATCTACGTTCACCCACTCTGCATTGCTAGTTGGCTCTATCAATTGGACAGAGACGAATCGTTCTCGCTGTAATTCTTTTAAGACAGATGTTCTAACCCTTAGCTTTACTTGATACTTTGGCAGTGCTGCTTTAAAGGCCGTGGTGGACTCTTCCCAGTACTGTTTTAAATCAAAGGCATCAGGTCTTTTAAACCACTCATGAGTCTCCTCAACGTTAACTAATCTGGACACACGAAAGGTTCGTAGTTCATCTTTGCTTTTGGCTACGACATACCATACTCCGCGTTTTGCAACTAACCCAAGTGGTTCAATGAAACGGACTGTTGTCTCGTTGCTCCGGAGATAAGTGATTTTTACTTTGCGGTCCTCCCAAAGTGCTCTCTGCAGTACAGAAAGGAACGGATAAGTCTCATCCGAAGGATGCCAACTGGCGCCATCAATATGAATACGCTCGCTTAGGTAATTTGCTGGATTACTAAGTCGATGTGAGGATGCAGCCTCTAGTTTGAGAAGAGCGGAAGAGTAGTCGTCTTGTATCCCCAGATCCTTCATTATAGATGCGTCAGCGGACAGAAGCAGTGAACCAATCTCTTGTGGCTTCATACCCGTTAGGGAGGTTCGGTACCCTTCAGTAAGCATCCAGCCTCCTTCACGACCACGTTCAGCTAAAATGGGTATTCCTGAAGCACTTAATGCTTCCATATCACGAAACACAGTTCGTTCTGATACCTCGAGTGTTTGGGCCAATTCTCTAGAAGTCATTTTTCCACGATTTTGCAACAGAAGTAATATTGATAACAAACGGTCGGCTCTCATTAGGCTATTGTACCTCCTCGAATTATTGCTTAGACGATCACCTTTAATCATTTCTAAATCATGATTATATTATATATGTCAGTTGATGTCATATATACGGGCTATACTTATAAAACGTAAGGAATGTTCACAGAATATTGAAATCCGAATTCATGTGGAAAGGGTTGAGGGCTATGACATTGAAAGGGAAAGTCGCATTGGTTACCGGGAGCAGCAGAGGTGCTGGGAGGGGGATCGCTTTAGAGTTAGCAAGAAGAGGCGCTTTTGTCTATATTACAGGGAGGACCACAGAAGTATCCGTCACAGAACATATTAAGGGAAGCATAGATAGCGTACTTAGAGAAATAAAAGAGAGTGGAGGTTCTGGTGCGGTAATACGATGTGACCATACGAAGGATCAAGAAACAGAAGCAGTGATCCGTCAGATCGCTGAAGAGCAGGGGCGGCTCGATATCTTAGTTAACAACGTATGGGGAGGCAATGATTTAGCTATCGAGCAGAAGCCTTTTTGGGAGCTGCCTACAGCTCATTGGGACAATATGTTTAATGCCGGTGTGAGAGCACAGATGATCACGAATTATTACGCAATTCCCTTCATGCGTAAAGGAAACACTGGCGGTCTAATTATCCATACAACCTTCTGGGATCATTATAAATATTTAGGCAACTTTTATTATGATCTTTCAAAAAATACACTTTTACGTATGGCTTTCGGTCTGTCGAAGGAGTTAAAAGATGACGGTATTGCGGTTATTCCACTTTCACCCGGATGGATGAGAACAGAAGCGGTTCTAGAAGCCATGAATACAGATGAGGATCATTGGCAAGAAGTCGAGGAGCTGAAAATGAGTGAATCGACGACATATGTTGGTCGAGCTGTGACTGCACTAGCCGCTGATCCAGAGGTTATGTCTATGTCCGGTGAGCCGCAGCAGGT
The DNA here is from genome assembly GCF_976954365.1 of Paenibacillus sp. Marseille-Q9583. Classification (NCBI taxonomy): domain Bacteria; kingdom Bacillati; phylum Bacillota; class Bacilli; order Caryophanales; family Paenibacillaceae; genus Paenibacillus; species Paenibacillus sp. Marseille-Q9583. The sequence continues at coordinate 68,734 of NZ_CDRJTB010000018.1, read as the reverse complement.
TGGAAAGCTTGCTGAAAAGTATGGTTTTACTGATATTGATGGAAGGATAATTCCTTCGTTCATAATATAGGAAGAAAAAGATTCATTAAATAAAAGAAAGGCCACTCCAGTGCATTCTGGAATGGCCTTTCTATATTATAGATTAAAGAAGGATTATTTCTTCAGCAGTGTTAATTTCTGGTAAACCGGCAAGTTTCACAAGGACTTGCTTAGGAACGGCTTTGTCAACGGTCAGCAACATGATTGCAGCGCCCCCAACAATTTTACGTCCCACTTGCATGGAAGCGATGTTTACATCGTTCTCACCAAGCAATGTACCCACGAGTCCGATAATTCCTACTTTGTCGTTATGGGATACAAAGATTTGATGACCTTCTGGAGCAATATCAACGGGGAACTTATTCACTTGAACAATCCGTTCTCCGTAACCTTGCAGCAGGGTGCCGGCAACAAGATACTCTTGGTCACGATCAGCTTTTAGAGTAACAGTAATCAAATTGGTAAAGCCTTTAGTTTTAGAAGCTTTAGTTATTACTACGTTCACGTCGCGTGTTTTCGCTAAATGCATGGAGTTTACGATATTAACGTCCTCTGCAAAATGGCGGGAGAGCACACCTTTTACAATATAGCGGGTTAGTGGTTGGGTATCTACATCCGAAAGATCACCAGCGTATTCAACATGGATTTCACGGATAGCAGCAGCTGCAATTTGGGTAACAAAGCTGCCCAGTTTTTCCCCAAGTGTGAAGTAAGGTTGAAGCTTATTCATTACACTTGGAGCCACTGGAGGAATGTTGACCGCGTTAATGAACGGTTCATTGCGCAGAATATGCAACACTTGCTCCGAAACATCGATCGCCACATTTTCTTGAGCTTCAATCGTAGAAGCGCCAAGGTGAGGAGTCACGATGATTTTTGGATGAGACAGGAAAGGATGATCTGCTTGCGGCGGCTCTTTCTCAAATACGTCGAACGCAGCGCCAGCAACAATACCGCTATCTATAGCTTCTACTAATGCCATTTCATCAATTACACCACCACGTGCACAGTTGATGATACGCATTCCCTTTTTCATCACCTCGAATTGCGGGCGGGAAATCATATGGCGTGTTTCCGGCGTAAGTGGAGTGTGCACAGTAATGAAGTCTGCTCCGCGAACAACCTCGTCTACAGAAGCCAATTTAACTTCCATCTTTTCAGCACGTTCAGCTGTTAGGAAAGGATCAAAAGCAAGAATTTCCATACCGAAAGCTTTGGCGCGTTTAGCCACTTCGCTACCGATTCTACCCATTCCGAGTACACCTAAAGTTTTGCCGCGAAGCTCTACACCTACGAATGTTTTTCTATCCCAGGTTCCACCAATTGTTTTTGCATAAGCTTGTGGAATATGACGGGCCAGAGCCATCATCATTGCGAAAGCATGCTCACAAGTTGTAATTGTATTTCCATCAGGAGCATTGATTACAACAATACCACGCTTTGTTGCAGCATCCAGTTTGATATTATCTACACCAACACCTGCACGACCAATTACTTTTAGATTTTTACCTGCTTCAATGATTTTGTCTGTTACAGTAGTTTGACTGCGGACAAGGAGACCATCGTATTCACCGATAATTGCAATGAGTTCGTCTTCGCTGAGTCCTGTTTTTTTGTCAACTACTACATCTTCTGCGTCCATCAATTGCTGAATGCCCAAATCACTGATTGGATCCGATACTAATACTTTAAACATGGTTTCTTATCCCCCTTAAAGTTGAAAAGCTTTATATGTCGAGGACGCCTTTTTTGGGCAATCCACAATACCTGAAGATTCACAAACTAGTAGAGAAAAACATGTGATAATAGTAGATCAACGCGGTGTCGCATAAAAGAAGTTGCGTGCAGAAGTGCCGCGGAATCGGTAACTTTGGGCAAAAGGATAGTATAGATTAGGTAATTAGAAATTAAAAAAACTCCCGACCCCCATACTACTGCCGTAGTAAGGGACGAGAGTTATCTTCGTGGTACCACCCTAATTCACTGCAACTTGGAAGAAGCAGCCTCATTGGCCTGCAAAGGCCACACTGGTAACGGAGTTGATCCGATTGCACCTACTTTAAGGTTCGATACAATATCTCAGGAGCGCTAAAGACATCTGTTCGTCACCGGTTTGCACCAACCACCGGCTCTCTGAAGACTTCCAGAATCTTTGTTCCATCATCGTTTTTGATTGATTAATTTTTTCATAATGTAACACGGTAATGTAGATGTGTCAATAGGCTTTGAAAGTAGGCTTTCTTGAAGTGCACCTCTTTTTTCGTTATGATTCAATAACTGGTTCTATTCATAAAAAAACGGGAGTTGTGGAATCGTCTCCTTGCTATAGTACTGCTCCCGCCACTTCATAAAATCCTCTACCTGTATAGCACCTGTGGAAATAAGCAGGGTTACTGAGGACTGAACATCCGTAAGATTCAATGAACTGGCTGTACCAGAATGTATTAAATCATCTATTTTTGCGGTAATGTCCTGAGGATCGTAGGCTGCAAAAATTCCGCGATTTAACATCATATCAGCAATGGATGCGTTCTTTTGAAGAAGAGGCATTTTTTTCCACTGTATAAAGGACATGGTCTTTAGCTCACCAGCATCAGAAGGGATTTTCTGGTTTGTCTTAGAGCCCCACTTTAGCATAGAATCATAAAAGTTCTTTTGTGCGAGCAATCCGAATTTAACCGCACCGGCAGTATAAGGATCATTTTTCAGCAATTTTGCAGTCTCTGCCCCAGATGCACTTGCACTTATTTCACCAGAAGCTTTTGAGAATAAAGTTAAGCTTTTGAGTATGTTTAGCTGTGATTGATGTAATAAGGGAGAGTCGGAAAAGATAGAGTCCTGGTTAACTCTTTCATATTGTTTATCTGCTAGAAGGCTAAGATTCTTCATAGCTGCTGCATTTACACGGGCATCTGTACTGCGTGCCAACTTGTCCACTTGTGTGTTCCAATTCTGCTTGAATTCCCGATAAGGCAAAAATACGTTATGATAGAAAGTAACAAGATCCTTCTGTTGGTAAGAGCCCGTGAATTCTTCTAATCCATATCCATTACTGCTCTTTTGTTGCTCATATTTAGCTTCCGTTTTGTCTGCGCCAACCTTGACGCCTGTGAAAAATGCGGCGAAGGCGCAAATAAGGAAAAACAAAAAAAATAGAGTGTACAACATTTGTGTACGGGAGTTACGTTGGCTCATAATAAGTGCTCCTTTTTCTGGGGGAATTATCCTATGTATTATGTATTGATAGCAACATTATGGACGGTTTCTCTTTCGGAGCTGCCCCAAAAAATTAAAGAACAGGCAGGTCACGATGAAAAAATTCAAATTTGGTGAGATTAAGATAAAAAAAGTAGAGCCAGGTCAGTTAACAGACCGTCTTCTGCTCCTCAATCTCTACATTACTCAGGGGCTTACATTAATTATCGGTTTGATATGGATATTATTTCAGAAAAGAAATCCTTTTCAGCTATTAATTTTTCCAGAAAACGTACATTTTGTGGCATGGGGTCTTGGACTTGCTGCTGTAATGCTGGTAGTTGATTATTTATTGACTCATATTGTACCTGAAGAAAGTATGGATGACGGGGGAATAAACGACCTTTTATTTCGAAATCGGCCCGTATGGCACATTATTGTAATTGCAGCTATGGTATCGATCTGTGAAGAGCTTCTGTTCAGAGGAGCCATTCAGTATTCCATTGGTCCTTATTGGACGAGTATTTTGTTTGCTCTTATTCATGTTCGCTATTTGCGCCACTTTGTACCTACCGGATGGGTATTCTTAAGCAGCTATGGTCTTGGATATATATACATTCAATCAGGAAGCCTATGGGCACCTATACTATGTCATTTCTTCATCGACCTTTTCTCTGGTCTGGTGATCCGCTACAGGAGGGAATCATGAGTGAGGAATTGAGCCGGTTGAAGTCTCGTCAGAAAAAGCGCAGTGGCGAAGGCAAAACTTCCGGCAAAAGTAAAAAAACGAATCCGCGATTGGAGGGCTCTCCTAGAAAGAGCAATCATTCCCGGACAACAACGGCAACTTTATCAAGGAAAGCGCGCCGTCCGGCAGCTTCTGCGAAGGGATCTAACGCTGGAAACAAAGAGCAGGAAGAATCTGTTCCATCACGTTCGAATACGTATTCATCAGAACGTATTCGGCTTAGTAAAATGTTTGTTAACTCTCTGATTTTCATTTTTGTAATATTGCTGGTAGCGCTCCTCTGGTGGGGAATCGAAGGGGCGCCGCCTTTGAGTACTTTATGGTGATTTTTTGGATTTGGGGATTGGTTGTGGTTGTGCTTTTGATTGCGCTAATCATTGCAGTGATTATGGTGAGTAACGCCTTTAGAAACAGAATTATTACCGAGGAAATAATTTTAAAGTCGCTCCCAGATGAGTTTGATGGATTTCGTCTCTTATTTATAACTGATATCCATCGCCGCCGCCTTCCAACAGCACTGCTGACTCCGTTAAAGGGAAAGGTGGGTGCTGTTTTATTAGGCGGTGATCTAACGGAAAAAAACAGTCCTCTGGATCGTCTGACTGATAATATGACTTTAGTGACTTCTATTGCTCCTACCTATGTAGTACATGGAAATCATGATTATCGAGCTGATATTTCACTAATTGATCAGATTATCCGGGGCAGTGGTGCAAAGCTGTTAATGGATGAGAATGTGCGTATTGAACGTGAGGGAGCTTCTCTTTGGTTAACGGGAGTGGATTTTCCGAAAAAGGGTGGTAACACTTCTTATCGTCCATTACCTGGATTAACGTCACGTGCTTCTTCAATAAATAACACTTGTCGTATCATTCTTGTTCACGATCCGCTCTGGTTGTCCAAACGTCAAAGTGTGCCAGCGGATCTGATACTAGCAGGCCACACGCATGGAGGGCAGGTCATTCTTCCTTTTTTGGGTCAAAGGCATGTGGAAAATTTCTATCATAAATATGATGCAGGAATGTTTCAATGGCCCAGAAGAGATGGGACAGGAAGGGATGCGAAGCTGCTGATTAGCAGAGGGTTTGGAACCTCTCACTTGCCGATCCGCTGGGGAAGTCCTGCTGAGATGCACGTGCTAACGCTCCGTAAAGAGAAACATTAGAAAGCTGTCTTTGTACCGCTTGAACGGGTGGACAAAAAAACAGGTAATCTCCTTTCCATCAAGGGGATTACCTGTTTTTATTTATTCTAATTAGGAATTAGCGCATCTTAAGCTCAATACTGCGAGGATCTACAAAGCTATAGCCCTTGCCTTCAAGAGTAGTAAGCAGTTTATCCAACGCTTCAACTGTCCATGGTAGCTCATGCATCAGAATATTACTGCCGGAATGCAATTGATCCGTTACATTTTTGATTAACTTATCTGTTTTTCCGGTTTCTTTCTCTTTCATTTCCCAGTCCAGTGATCCATTGGACCAGGTCATATACAACATCCCATTCTCAGCGGAAATCTTCTTCCCTACATCTCCGCCAGCACCATGTGGGGGACGGAAAAACTGAGGGGCTTCACCAATAATCTCCTTGACCGCATTTTGAACGTCTTCGATTTGCTTTTTGACCTCAGTGTAAGACTTGTCCTTCAACACAATATGATCCCAGCTATGGTTGCCGATAATTCCTCCGCGGTTATGAATTAACTCTAGAAGCTCGGGATGCGCTTTAACGCGGTATCCATTCACGAAGAAGATCGCTTTGGCCTGATGTTTGTCCAGAACATCCATTAACGGATTAATCATTTCCGCATCTTTGGGACCGTCATCAAAAGTGAGCAACACGACTTTTTTATTTGTAGTTTCCTCATTTGGGACGATGTCGTAATTTTTGTTCATATGGTACAGCAGTGGAATTTCAGCGGAGGCTTCATCCTTACTAACTGTATTATTATTACCTGTAGTTCCTCCATCTGCTAACGCTTCAGGGGTAGGGCTGGCTGTAACTTCAGGGGAAGGCGCTGTAGTTTCTGCGCTCTGTGTAGCTGCCGCCGTAGGCGTATTGTTTGTGGTGTTTGTATCCTCGGCTGTCTTTCCATTCGCACCGCTGTTGCCACAGGCTGTCAGCAGTAAGGTAGCCAGTAGGAGCACTGATGTCATTTTACCCACTTTTTTCAACTCGCTTTCTTCTTATTAGGTTGCATGAGCGGCAACCTTTCCGCGAACACTAAACATGATTTTACCATACAAGGAGGCTGGAAATATGAATACTTCGTCATTTTTATGTGGGGTGCTGATGGGCGTCGCAGCCAGTATGATTATGTCCAAAAAGCGGAATTCTCTAATGTCTTCGCTGGGGCAATCGGGCGGTTCCATGAGTGGAGCAGCAGATAAAGCAAAAGAAAAAATAATTGGTATGGCTACGACAGGGTTTGGAAACACTGCTGCTTCTAGCAGCAATGCAAGCAGTAATACAAGCAGCAATGCTCAAAGTAATGGTTCGAACAGCGGAACCTCTGAGCATAAAACGGAATCACCGGTAAAATCAAAAGAATCCAATCTCAAATTACTGAAGGATTTCATTCGCAACAATCCTGAAGTGAAGAGCGAAGTGGAGCAAATTCTTAAAGAAACGCATACTGCCATACCGGGATTGTAACCGTAAAGGACTCCTTCAGAATCATTTTGAGGATGAAATATTCCGCAGAATGATTCTTTTTTATATTCATGGGTTTGAAAATGGTTTATGAATTAGAATAAGCTCTTCAGTAGTGGCAATGCTTTAAGAGGATTTTATATATTTATTTTCGTGCATTTATCTCTGCAAAATGATAACATACATACATAGTAACCATTTTTGGCTCATTACTCGGGACTCATCATACATTATAATAAATGAGCTTGCAAAAGGAGGATCCTGTCATGAGAATAGAGCGATTAAGTCAAGATAAGATACGGATTTTCCTCACTTTTGACGACCTGAGCGAGCGGGGCATCCAGAAGGAAGACATGTGGCAGGAAGTTCCCAAGGTTCATGACCTGTTTACGGAGATGATGGACCAAGCATATAGTGAACTAGGTTTTGATGCTACCGGTCCGCTTGCCGTAGAAGTTTTCGCATTGCCCGCCCAAGGCATGGTCGTTATAGTGACCCGAGGAAAATATGATCACCATCAGTACGGTGCGTCCGGAGAAGAAGAATTGCCAGAAGAGATTTACGAAATGGAAGTTACTCTTGAACAAAGCGACTCCATTGTATATGCATTCCGCGATTTCGAGGTTCTTGTTGAAGCGGCCCATGTGCTCATTGGTAATATTACTTCCCAGGGGAAACTGTATTCTTATAACAATAAATGGTATCTGTACTTCGATCCTAAGGAATTTGAAGAAACAGCGTTGTCAGGTCTTGTTGGCGTACTAGCTGAGTTTGGAGATTCCTCACCGGTTACTGAAGCTGTCCTCGATGAATACGGGAAGACAGTAATGCCGGAGAATGCAGTCCAGTTATTGTGCACTCATTTTAAGCGTCAGGATTAAATAGCATGATAGGGCTGATAAGCATCAATTTAAAATATAAGAAAGTATAAGTTTCACACTTTACTCTATCCTTATATTTCTCGCATAAACGCTTACCGTCCTTATAAGGACGCCAAAGGCGTTTATGCTTGGCTGATTATCCCTATTCTTGTTCTTGATGGTATGGCGGTCATTCTTGAATTAAAGCTGTTATCTGCCTTGCTGTAATCAGCAGAATAAGGCGCTAGGGATATAGGGAGGTTATTCGGTGCTCGTGTTATCGGTTATTTCGTCGGCAGTAGCGCCGGGACTTGCTCTGCTGACCTTTTTTTATTTGAAAGATAAGTATGATCAAGAACCGCTTCATATCGTTATTAAGGTGTTCCTGCTAGGCCTTCTGATTGTATTCCCTGTTATGATCATTCAGAGAGGACTAATGCTGGGGCTGAATGGCGGTCCTTATGTGGAGTCGTTTCTCATATCCGCTGGCGTGGAAGAATGTCTAAAATGGTTTGTGCTTTACCATATGATTTACAATCACACCGAATTTGACGAGCCATATGATGGGATACTATACGCCGTAGCGATTTCGCTCGGCTTCGCAACAATAGAAAATATAATGTACGCTTGGTATAGCAATGCATCAATCGGTTCCATGTTCCTGAGAGCACTGCTTCCGGTTTCTGGACACGCTATGTTTGGTGTAATCATGGGCTATCATTTAGGGAGAGCCAAGTTCTCAAAAGGAGCTAAAACAAAAGGGATTCTGTTAATCTCTATCTTGCTGCCATGGTTGTGGCATGGGATTTATGACTTTATTTTGAGTACGACAGCTAACTACTGGATATGGTTTATTGTTCCTCTGATGGCTATTCTATGGTACGGAGGGATGGGGAAAGTGGATAGGGCAAATAGCCGGTCCCCTTTCCGCTTTCTGAAACGAGAAGAAGAGGTTAACCTATAATCGAGATGGACACACTTATATTCAAAGGATTGTTCCTTAGCGGGAGATTCCAGAGAGGAGAGAGGTGTCTTTTTTTGCGTATAAAAGTCCGTATACTTTGCAAACAATGCGGTGAGACCTACATATTAAGAGGGATAAAAGAGCAGGGTGTGATTCAAACCGGCTTTAAGCAATGCCTTTGCAGTAATAGCAGTGGCTTTGAAATTGAAGAGAGAGCATAAGAGCTATGCTATGCAAATTTGGAGTGGAATCCCTCTATTCAAACACTTTAGTCATATTGTGTTACAGAAGGGTGCATAAGACTCCTAGTTTATTGTCAAACTAACGCCAATAAGCTATCGAAAGGAGTCTTGTAGCCCTATGTACAAAAGATTAAGTGCTGTAATGTTCCCGCTGACTGCGCTGCTGTTAATTGGAGCGCTCGTGTGGGGTTATCAGGAGAATCAGGAGAAGAATGCGATCCTAATTAAGGCGGAGAACCAATATCAGCGTGCCTTTCATGATTTGTCTTACCATGTGGAGCGTCTTCATGGAGAGCTGGGAAACACACTAGCTGTTAACTCCGCTTCTAACGGGATGCACCGCAAAGGACTTGTTAATGTGTGGCGGATGACCAGTGAGGCGCAAAATGAAATTAATCAGTTGCCACTCACATTACTGCCATTTAGCAAAACCGAGGAGTTTCTGTCCAAAATCTCAAACTTTTCTTATAAAGCTGGGATTCGTGATTTCGCTAAGAAGCCTTTGACAGATGGTGAATTGAGCAATTTAAAAGCATTGTATAAGAGCTCTGGAGAAATCTCAAAAGATTTGCAAGATGTTCAGAATAAAGTGATCGGTAGCCGTTTGCGCTGGATGGATGTTGAAACCGCATTGGCTACAGAGAATAAGGCAGAAGGTAATTCGATTATTGACGGCTTTAAGTCGGTGGACAAACGTGTCGAAGGTTACCCTGACTTGGATTGGGGTCCTTCAGTTGCAAGCATTTACGATAAACGCTCTGTAAAAATGCTCGGAGGTACCCCTGTTTCAGTTGAAGATATCAAACGTAAAGCCATTAAGTTTGCTAATGCAGGCTCGAATGCTAAGGTAGACGTTAAAGAAAACGGCAAAAATACGAAGTGGCCTTCTTATACGGCTACAGTCAGCGGTTCGAATAATAAGCAGATAATCAGTATGGATTTCACCAAAAATGGTGGTTTACTGATCTCTTATTACGATAACCGCGAGATAGGACCTGCTAAGGTGACCCTAGAAGAAGCAGTTACCAAGGCGGAGCAGTTTCTTAAGAAAAAAGGATATCCTCATATGACTGCGGTTAATGCTGACCGTTATGATAATATCGGGAATTTAACCTTTGTAACGAGCCAAAATGATGTCTTGATTTATCCTGAGAAAATGACGATCCGTATTGGACTTGATACTGGGACAGCGGTTGGATTTGAGGCTAGCGAATATGTCAATGAGCATAAGGACAATCGTGAAATTCCAAAGCCAAAGCTGACTCTGGCGGAAGCGAAGAAATTTCTGAATTCGGATTTCAATGAGAATTACCATCGCATGGCGTGGATTAAAAATGATGACTCCGTAGAAGTCTTGACTTACGAATTTGGCGGAGAGGTAAATGGTACTCAGTATCGTATTTATCTTAATGCGGACGACGGCATCGAAGAGTCCGTGGAAGAAATCAGGCCTTCTTCAGGGGTAGAACAAAAGTGAAAAAACAGGGCGTATCCATTATTTGGATACGCCCTTCTTTATTTTTGAAATTCAAATAATATTTATCTCATTGGGTGATATTCCCATGCTATAATAATTGTTAACTATACTGATTTGGCGGTGACATCTTTGTATCCTAAAATTAATGAATATCTATACATACAGGTTGCTTCCAGTGACGCTGCTGAAGCAGAAGTTGAATATAGATCGAGAATTGCAGAGACAGAGGACGACGCATTCCTGATTGAAATTCCTATGCAGGAGAGTGACGGTCGTCTGAAACGACTTTTTATGGGGGACGAGCTTTCGGTTTATTTTATTACTGAGGGTGGCATTAAAAATTACTTTAATACTCATGTTCTCGGGTTTAAAGAAGATGTAATTCGTATGGTCCGGATACAAAAACCAGAGGCGGATTCGATTTTCAAAATTCAGAGACGAAGCTTTTTTCGGGTGAATGCAGATCTTGAATTAGCTGTGAAGGATAGCTTTGGCAAAAGATTCCTTGTACGTACAGATGATATCGGTGGCGGAGGAACGTCTTTCTTGGTGGATCACCAAGTGAAGCTCGAGGTGGGAGCGAAATTATCCTGCTGGGTTCTAGTGCCTTATCGAAATGGTAGTATTGAGCATGTGGACTTTGAAGGTGAAGTGGTTCGGATTAAAAAGCTTGAAAACGGGCGCCAATTGGCCATGCTGAAATTTGTGGCTATTACGGATAATGAGCGTCAGAAAATAATACGTTACTGCTTTGAACGACAGTTTGATTTCCGCAACCGATAGGCATTTTTCTTAGCTCTATTAAGTGTTCTGATTTTGCACTGAAGTATAAACTGTGGTATAATTTTATAAGTCGCAGGCAATGCCTGCTTTTTTCTTGATAATATCATCAAGCATATCCATTTGTATGTGCTCCTTGATATTGCAGGAACGAACTTGACATCGCTAGATGCTTTTCTTATGAAAGAGTGTTTGAGGAGGAATGCCCCGTTGGATAGGCAGGGTACACATACTTACGACAGAATTAACGTCGCCATCGACGGACCTGCCGGGGCAGGCAAGAGTACTGTAGCCCGATTGGTAGCCCAGAAGTTGTCTTATATTTATGTCGATACAGGCGCAATGTACCGGGCAATCACCTGGTATATGATCCGAGAAGGCATAGAACCGGAAGATCAGAATCAAGTGAACCAAAAAGTTCACGATATGGTTATTGAGCTTATTCCGGAAAAAGACATCCAGAAGGTGCTGATTAATGGGGAAGACGTAACGCCGCATATTCGGAGTCTTCAGGTTAGCGGCCTTGTGTCGCAGTATTCGAAGATCGAAGGTGTAAGGTCCAGACTGAGTCATTTGCAGCGTCAGATGGCGCTTCGCAAAGGCGTTGTAATGGATGGCCGCGATATCGGTACGACCGTGCTGCCCGATGCCGAAGTAAAAATTTTTATGACGGCAAGTGTGGAAGAAAGAGCTCTCCGTCGTTATAAGGAATTGAGAGACGCGGAATCGGTGACGCTTCAGCAGCTTGAACATGATATTGCACAGCGGGATCGTCTGGATGAAGGACGGGAGATTTCACCGCTGCGACGTGCGGAAGATGCGATTCTTCTCGACACGACCTTTATGGATATCGATCAAGTCGTGGAGGCCATTGTATCCCATTGTAGATCTCATGTTGACGGGGAGAGAAATCATTTATGATTTATGTATTTTGCCGAGGATTGCTTCGCTTGATTTACGCAATTGTTTTCCCGCTTAAGATTGTGGGGGAAGAGAATGTGCCAAAGGAGGGCGGGGTGCTGCTCTGTGCCAACCATATTAGTTTGCTGGATCCGATGACTATCGGGATTAAGTTAGACCGTCAAGTAAAGTATATGGCTAAGGCAGAACTTTTTGAGGTTCCTGTGCTTGGCTGGCTCATTAACAAATTGGGTGCTTTTCCGGTCAAACGTGGTGGTGTAAGCAAAGAATCCATTAAAACGGCCCTTAACACACTTCGCGGTGGTAATGTCATGGGTATCTTCCCGGAGGGTACGCGTAACTCTGACGCCGGAGTTGCCAAGAAAGGTGCTGCAAGCTTCGCACTTCGAAGCGGTGCTGCAGTTGTTCCAGCCGCTATTGTCGGTGAGTACAAACCCTTTCGACGGATGATTGTAGTCTATGGGGCTCCTATAGATCTCAGTCAATTTGCCGGTGCAGGAAGTGAATCTCTCGAGGCTGTTACCGATGTCATTATGGAACGCATCAATGAGATGAAGAAGTCGGGTATACCAACTGTTGGTTAAGGGATAAACGGAATCACAAATTTCGTCCTGCGCTATGATTAAATAACGGCATAGTCGCTATTTTTTGGAACATACTATCTTCAAGTGTAATTTGTAATATCAAGCAATGCTTGTTTTGAACTCTGCTATACGCAGGTTTAAATAAATGGGGTTTTGAATCGAGGAGGCTAATCACATGTCTGAAGAAATTAAAAATCAGGAAGCTACGGAGAGTAATGAAACCGTAGAAGCGGTGGAATCCGCTGTGACAGAAAATAACGGAGCTGTAGAAGAAGTTGCTGCCGTTAACGAAGAAGAAGTGACTAACCAAGCTGACTTGGAAATCATTTCTCTGAAAAAAGGCGATACCGTGAAAGGAACAATCGTCAAAATTGAAGATAACCAAGCTTATGTAAGCATTGGATATAAATACGACGGTGTGATTCCGATTCGCGAATTGTCCGCAGTACAACTGGACAACGCTGCTGCAGCAGTAGAAGTTGGACAGGAAGTAGAATGTAAAGTTGTTAGCATCAACGACAACAAGGAAAGCCTTGTTCTTTCCAAACGTGCTGTTGATAGCGAAAAATCATGGGAAGATCTTGAGAAGTACTTTGCTTCCCAAGAAGCTTTTGAAGTTACTGTGGCTGACGTTGTTAAAGGCGGTTTAGTAGCTGATGTTGGAGCACGTGGATTTATCCCAGCTTCCATGGTTGAGCGTCATTTCGTAGAAGATTTCAGCGATTACAAAGGCCGTACTCTTCGCGTTAAAGTGAAAGAACTTGACCGTGAGAACAGCAAAGTAATTCTGTCCGCTAAAGAAGTTCTTGAAGAAGAGTTCGAAGCTAACAAGCTTAAAATTATGGCTGAACTCTCTGAAGGTCAAATCATTGAAGGTACTGTACAACGTCTGACCCAATTCGGCGCATTTGTTGATGTTGGCGGAGTTGACGGTCTTGTACACGTATCCGAAATCGCTTGGAATCACGTAGAGAAGCCTTCTGATGTAGTTTCTGAAGGTGATAAAGTACGTGTTAAAGTACTTAAGGTTGATCCTGAAAAAGGAAAAATCAGCCTGAGCATTAAAGCTGCTGCTCCAGGTCCTTGGGACTCTGCTGCTGGCGAAATCAACATCGGTGATGTTGTAACAGGCGTTGTAAAACGTCTTGTGAACTTCGGAGCATTCGTTGAATTGCTTCCAGGAGTGGAAGGTCTTGTGCACATTTCACAAATCTCCCACAAACACATTGCTACTCCACACGAAGTATTGAAAGAAGGACAAGAAGTACAAGTGAAAGTACTGGACTTCAATCCATCCGAGAAACGTGTTAGCCTGAGCATCAAAGAAACTGAAGAAGCTCCAGCACCTACTGCTAGACCTGAACGCAGCAACAGCAGAGACAGAGCTCCTAAAGAAGTATTGAATAACCCTAACGTTTCTCTAAGCAACGAAGGCCTTAGCTTTACGCTTGCTGAACGTTTTGGAGACAAGTTGGACAAATTCAAAGGTAATAACTAATCCTGCTTTTTGAATATACGGGTAAAGTAATCGGCGAGCCCTCGATACGGGGGTTCGCCGATTCTCTTTTTCCAGTGACAGAAAGAATTTATTAAAGCTAACATGAGTGTTAGCCAATTTTAATGTTTTTTGCTATGATGAGTATCGTAAGGATGACAGGAGGAATGAATATGGCAAGACCCGTTGTGGCAATCGTTGGGAGGCCTAACGTCGGGAAATCGACGATTTTTAATCGGCTGATTGGCGATAGATTGGCCATTGTAGAAGATAAACCGGGGATTACACGTGACCGGATTTATGGTATTTCAGATTGGAACGGTAAGTCGTTCAGTGTGATTGATACCGGAGGTATTGAAATTGATGGAGATGACACGATTCTGAAATCAATCCGCGTTCAAGCGGAGCTGGCGATTGAAGAAGCGGATGTTATTGTATTTATGTGTGAGGCGAAGAGTGGTGTGACGAATTCAGATGAAGAGGTAGCTCAGATTCTGTTCCGTTCAGGTAAACCGATCGTTCTTGCCATCAATAAAGTGGATAATATGAAGCGTGCAGATGATATTTATGAGTTCTATAGCCTAGGTTTTGGAGATCCAATCGGAATTTCCGGTAGTCATGGTACAGGACTTGGTGACTTATTGGACGCTGTCGTAGAACGTCTGCCAGAGAAAATAGATGATGAATATGATGACGATGTCATTCGTGTAGCTTTGATTGGCCGTCCGAATGTAGGTAAATCCTCTTTGGTTAACGCAATTCTGGGTGAAGAACGCGTTATCGTTAGTGATATTGCAGGTACTACTCGCGATGCTATTGATACGCCTTTTGAACGTGATGGACAACGTTATGTGCTTATCGATACTGCAGGTATGCGCAAAAAAGGCAAGGTCTATGAGAACATTGAGAAATACAGTGTTATGCGTGCTATGCGTGCGATTGAACGGGCTGATGTGGTTCTCGTTGTAATTAACGGTGAAGAGGGCATCATCGACCAGGACAAGCATATCGCTGGTTATGCACATGAAGCTGGTAAAGCATCTATTTTTGTTGTAAACAAATGGGATGCCATTGAGAAAGACGACAAGACTATGCAGAATTTCGAGTCTAAGATTCGTGACCACTTCTTGTTTATGAGTTACGCACCGGTTGTCTTCTTGTCGGCTTTAACTAAACAGCGCCTGCAAAAACTGCTGCCAGTGGTGCAGCTTGTATCTCAACAGCATGCACTACGCATTACTACGCATCTGGTGAACGATGTTGTATCGGATGCCATTGCGATTAACCCTCCTCCAACTGACAAAGGCCGTCGCTTACGTATTAACTACGTAACGCAGGTTGCGGTGAAGCCACCGACGATCGTGGTGTTCGTAAATGACCCATCGCTGATGCACTTCTCCTATGAACGTTACTTGGAGAATAAAATCCGCGCGGCGTTTAATTTCGAGGGAACGCCAATCCGTCTCTTTACACGGCGCAAATCCGAAAACGAAGGTTAGGGGAGAAGAAGTGTGGCGCTTGAACTTCTGGTTATCGTTGTAAGCTATTTGCTTGGTTCTGTCAGCTTTAGTGTGCTGTTCGCCAAGCTACTAAAGGGAATTGATATCCGTCAATATGGGAGCGGCAATGCGGGGGCTACCAATACACTGCGTGTACTGGGAAAAGGTCCTGCGATATCTGTGCTAGTGCTGGATGTACTGAAGGGTGTTGCCGCAGTTTGGTTAGGAACTTGGGTAGGCGGCTGGGGAACCTGGGTTGCTGCTCTTTGCGGAATCGCTGCCATTGTCGGACATAACTGGCCGCTTTACTTTCGTTTCCGTGGGGGAAAGGGCATCGCTACTACGATCGGTGTTATGGCCACACTGTGTTTATGGCCTGCACTGCTCGCTGGTGTTATCGCCATAGGATCTATCTTTATCACTCGTTACGTGTCACTTGGCTCGTTGATTTTTGTCGCGCTGACACCGGTTTTTCTGTTATTGACAGGATTTACACAGCCTGTGCTCTGGACCAGTATTATCATTGCGGTGTTTGCCTTCTGGCGGCACCGGACGAACATTGTTAAGATTGTAGAGGGCCGTGAGAACAAGATAGGCTCAAAAGTAAAAGGAGGGAATCGTGTTGTCTGATAAAGTAACCGTACTAGTAGCGGGGAGCTGGGGAACTGCGCTGGCAAGTGTGCTGGCTGCGAATCACTCGGAAGTTTATCTGTGGACACGTAACTCTGATCAAGCCGCCGAGATCAATGGTTCTCATATCAATAATAAGTATTTACCGGGGATTTCTCTGCCCACAAACATCATTGCAACCACCGATCTGGAGACCGCAGTTTCCGGTTCTAAAGCGGTTGTTATTGTAGCCCCATCTTCAGGTATGCGACAGGTTGCTCGCAGTCTGAAGCCGTTCTGGAAGGATGAAATGCTATGCGTTCATGCTACGAAGGGCTTTGAGACTGAGAGCAAGAAACGGATGTCCATAGTTATTGCTGAAGAACTCGGATGTGACGAAGGGCAGATTGTCGTTCTCTCCGGACCAAGTCATGCAGAGGAAGTAGTGCGCCTGTGTCCTACTACAGTTGTTGTGGCTTCACCTGATGACAAGCGTACTGCTGAAGCACAGGAATTGTTCATAAACAATGATTTTCGTGTATATACGAACCGTGATCAGGTAGGAGTAGAGCTTGCCGGCGCACTAAAGAATATTATTGCACTCGGTGCAGGTCTATCTGATGGTCTAGGATTTGGGGATAATGCTAAGGCGGCGCTTCTGACACGTGGACTGGCCGAGATTTCTCGGGTGGGCGTCGAGCTTGGAGCGAATCCTTTGACCTTTGCAGGGCTTGCAGGTGTTGGCGATCTTGTAGTGACTGCTACGAGCCAGCACAGCCGTAACTGGCGTGCTGGCTTTATGCTCGGGCAAGGGAAACCACTGGATGAGGTGCTGGAGTCGATGGGAATGGTAGTCGAAGGTATTCGTACCACGGAGGCAGCTTATGCCATTTCCATCAAGCTAGGGGTCCAAATGCCCATTACAGATCAAATTTATCATGTCCTTTTTAAAGGTAGAAGTCCACGTAGTGCTGTTGAAGCTCTGATGGGCCGTGATCGTAAACCTGAGCTTGAGGCAATATCTCAGGAAACTTGGGAGCAGTGGCATTCCTGATCCTGTTCACCTTTTTCCGCAAATTCTCATATGTTGTATTGGGGATTGACGGAGGAGGGATGAAAAGTGAGCAGAGATTTTTCCAAGGATGCATTGAACGCCATTAACAAAAAGGCGGGCAAGAACATTACGGAAAGTGCCGTCAAAAAGCTAGCCAGTACGGTCAAACCAGGAACTACGCAGAATGAAGCCCAGCTCCGCCAGTTAATTAAGCAGGTGTCATCGATGGCGAAAGTGCCGGTCAGTGAAGCTACTGTGCAGGAAATTATTAATGCCGTCAAAAAAGGCGGCGCAGGTTCCGGCACAATGGAGTCTTTAATGAAAATGATGCTTAAAAAATAGCTTTAGGTTGGGTGAGCAAAAGATTCAGAATCCATGAGATTCTGTTATCTTTTGCTCTTTTTTTATTTATTGGTAAACTCTCGCAGCTAAAATATCTTAATAATAATATATAAAAAATGATGTTTTTTTACAGAATAGGATAAGGTCATGATATAATAATCCCTAATATATTACAGGCGAATGGGGGCTTTGACCTTGGATCCGATGACAAAAATGTGGTTGTCCCTGATTGCAATGCTGATTATGGGACTGTCTGTATTTCTGATAACTTTTGCTCGGAGCAAAACAAAGGGACTGCTTAAAGCACTGCTATCTATCCTTGCGTTTGTCATCATGTTAGTTGGCCTATTGGGCGGAGTTGTTTCGATTATGTAAGCAGTTACATAATGTTGAGGAAGGAAGTAACATCATGAAATCGCAAAATGGCGTCACCGTTATGTTTCAACCTGAAGGTCGTAAAGCTGTGGTGAATCGCGGTATCTCGTTACTGGAGGCAGCTCGTAAAGCCGGAGTGACGATTACCACTCGCTGTGGAGGCAAAGCAGGCTGTCTGATGTGCAAGGTTAAAATTGCGACTGAAGAGGCCACAGCGCTGAGACCGCCAGGGGATATTGAACGACGTAAGCTTGGAACTACGTTAGAAGAAGGAGTGCGTCTGGCTTGTCAGGCTGCCGTATGGAGCGATGTGACTGTTCAGGTGCCAGAAGATCCACTTAAGGCTGCTGTACGCCGTAAGCTTGAAGCTGCGCGGCGTGGGGAAGAAGATGAGCTGTGGTAGTGTTAGATTGTCACCTTGGGAGGGACTCGGTTGGAGTTTATACGAAGAAAGAAGAAGCTAAAGGCAGGAGCAAGACTTTTTCTGGTAGTGATGTCAATCGCTCTTACTCTTTCCGGATGTCTGTATCCTGGAGAAGAAAAGCGTGCTAGCGTTAATTATCGAGAAAGTGTTAAACGGATACAAGCAGCTGTTGATGATTTTCAACAAGAGGAAGGTGTGCTTCCGATCCTTAATGCGGATGAAGCTACTCCAAGATATGAGAAGTTCCGGATAGACCTAGGCAAGCTGAACAATAAGGGATATTTGGATGATATTCCGGCTACGGCTTTTGAACAGGGCGGAAGCGCTTATTTTCTTATTTTGAATGAGGAAAGCGATCCAGTTGTTAAGGTGATGGACCTTGTTACCGTTCAAAAGGTGAATGATATGCAGCGTCAGATCAATCGTTATAAATCAGCTCATGACGGCTCTTTGCCCGTACTGGATGAGCTATATCCTGGACTTTACACCATTGATCATAAGAAGGCAGGAACAAGCTCCATATCATTAACTAGCGTCTATTCCGGGCAGGTTCTTGATTTCATCATGGATAAGGCTGGAACGGTCTATGTAGATTATGTATTTGATATTATAGCTGCCATCGAAAAGAATGGTGGGGAACATGACGAGAAAAAAGATTTGCGACTAGATCTGGAGGAAGCTTCCTATTACGTGCCCGTGAAGTCTTTGCCATATCTATGGATTAACAATCAGCCTGTCCCGCAGTCTCCTAGTTGAAGTGAAAGTTAAAGCTTAAGAGCGTCTAAGCCTCGGTTATATCCGAAGGATTAGGCGTTTTTGTGTTGTTCAGATATTGCCTTAACAGAAGCTTAATTGTCTTACATAAATCGTAGATGGAATTAAGGTTCAGTTTAATGGCGCGTAAGACTGGATTGCTAGAATGAAGGTAAGAAAGGAGATTCAGTTCAGGCTAGAAATGAATCGTGAATAATTCATAATCGTTCAAAATTAGAGACAAAAGGATGTTGATGACATGAAAAAAGGATTTATGTGGACGCTTGCAGCGGCCTTAGCTCTGACCCCGCTTATTCCTACAGCAGCAATGGCTTCCAGCAATACAGCTTCGGTTACTTCAAAGACGCTGGAGAAGCTCGCTTCTAAGAAAGCAGCGCTTCTAACTGAACAATATGGGATAACCAGCGTGCAGTATGCCTTGATTGACAATGGAGTGATCAAAGTATCGGGACAAACAGGAATTAACGACAAAGCAGGAAAAATCCCTTTAACAAAGGAAACAATCTTTGGTATTGGCTCTACGAGCAAAATGTTTACGGCGTCAGCGGTCATGAAATTAGTTGATGAAGGCAAGATCAATCTCGATACTCCTGTCGTACAATATATTACGGATTTTAAAATGGAAGATGAACGTTATAAAAAGATTACCCCACGCATGTTGTTGAATCACTCATCCGGTTTGCAGGGTTCGAGTTTAAACAGTGCATTTTTATTCAATGATCCAGATACGTATGTACACGATTCGCTGCTAGAGAACTTGTCTACACAGAAATTAAAGGCAGAACCGGGAGCTTTTTCAGTGTATTGCAATGATGGATTCACGCTCGCAGAAATCCTTGTAGAAAGAGTCAGTGAAATGACATTTACTACATTCATTCATGACAATTTTGCTGTACCTTTGGGTATGACCCATACCATGACGCCACAAGACATGGTAGTTTCAAGCAAATTTGCCGGCCTTTACTCTCCTGCATATGAGGGGCAGCTTCCAACGGAGACGACCAATGCGATTGGTACAGGCGGAGTCTACTCTACTGCGGAGGATTTGGTCCGATTCTCGCAAATCTTTACTGGGAAGCGAGCAGATGTACTCTCAACCAAATCAGTACAGGCCATGGAGCAAGAAGAGTATAGAAAGGAATTTTGGCCCAAAGACGGGGATAATTCTGCTGACTACGGACTTGGTTGGGATAGTGTGCGATTATTCCCTTTTAACGATTATGGTATAAAAGCTCTTGTTAAAGGAGGAGATACACAGATGTATCAATCCTCCCTCGTCGTGCTTCCTGTACAGAATATGGCTGCAGCAGTCATTACCTCGGGCGGGAGCTCCTCAATTAATCAACTGCTGGCAAGTGAACTGCTCCTTCAGGCGATGAAAGAGAAGGGCGCAATTAAAGAAATCAAGCCAGATAAATCATTTGGCAAGCCAGTTAAGGCTGACATGCCAAAAGATCTTGTGAAATACGCAGGTTATTACAGTACTCTAGGCGATCAGTGGAAGGCAGCTATCAAAGACGGGGAACTCTTGTTATCAGGAATGACTGCTCCGGAACAAAAATTTATTTACACCACGGATGGAACTTTTGTTGATGAGGAAGGCAGCACAAAGATTAATTTTGTAAAGGAAAGCAACGGACGGACTTATTTGTGGATGAGCCAGTATATTTCGGTTCCTGAATTAGGCCAGCTTGCGTATTCTGAATATAAGGCGGAGAAATTGGAAGTTGCAGCACTGAATAAACAAACCGCAGATGCATGGGCAAAAAGAGAAGGTAAGTTATACTATCCAGTCAGCGAGAAATTCAGTTCCATCACCTATATGAACATGATTAGGCCAACAATACAGACAAGTGAGGGTTATTTCAAAGGTATGAAGATAACAGGTCCCAATACGGCTGGGAGCCAGCACCAAATTCCTGGCATCGCGGGCCGAGATACATTTGATATTCTTTTCTATGCCAAAGAGGGCATAGAGTACTTTAATGCGGCTGGAACCTTGTATATGAGTGAGGACGGAGTGAATCCGCTCTATAAAGGCAAATCGTCGATAACTACGATACAAGCTGATGGTTATGCTAGATGGTTCAGCGTTCCCGAAACAGCTGCTGGCAAGAAAATGGTAGTCAAGATGCCAGCTAAAGGTGGTTTTATGGTATACGATGAAACGGGAGCACTAGTGAATAACACGGTCATTAGCAATAAAAATGAAGTTGTACTACCTGTTAAGGGCTATATTGTATTTGCCGGGAATGCCGGAGCTTCATTTGGTATTACGCTACTGAAATAGAGAGTAGATACGCATATATGGATTGGGCCAGCTGTTATAGCTGGCTATTTTGTTAGTTCTATCAATGAACCCTACCTCATATGATGGATGAGAAAGCTTCCGGGCGTCAGACGCCTTGCGGCGCGCACAACTAATTTTAAGAAATTACATTGCAAAATGCGCGATTATGGGTCATAAATTCGTTCCGGATACATATGATGATACTAGTCCAAATGCATGTCCGAGCATTCGGAGTTTAGCGCGGGGCCAGTACGTCCCGGTCGAAAGCAGCTAGGCTTCGGGCGGGCATACGATAAGTCCGGTTGATGTCCTGCAAGGGTCAGATTACCGGCGGAACGCGAAGTCGATGCTCTTCAGGCATTTTTTCTTCGGAGTAATATGAGGAGGGGATCTCTTTTGGAAAAAGTGGATATTTTCAAGGACATTGCCGAGCGTACCGGCGGAGACATTTATCTTGGCGTCGTCGGCGCGGTTCGCACGGGGAAATCGACATTTATCAAGCGCTTCATGGAAACAATTGTCCTGCCTAACATCACGAATGAGGCAGATCGGGTAAGAGCTGTGGATGAGCTTCCGCAAAGCGCAGCAGGCAAAACAATTATGACCACTGAACCTAAGTTCGTGCCTAACAACGCAGTCCAAATCAAGGTTGCGGAAGGGCTTGAGGTTAACGTTCGACTGGTAGACTGTGTGGGTTACGCTGTAGAAGGCGCTAAAGGCTACGAGGATGAGAATGGACCACGAATGATCTCTACACCTTGGTTTGAGGAGCCAATTCCTTTTCAGGAAGCGGCAGAAATCGGGACCCGTAAGGTCATCCAGGAGCATTCAACGCTTGGTGTTGTAGTAACAACAGATGGTACGATTGCAGAAATTCCGCGGAACTCGTACGTGGACTCTGAAGAGCGCGTCATTGCAGAGCTGAAGGAAGTGGGTAAGCCATTTGTGCTTGTCATTAACTCCACTCGCCCACGCAGTGAGGAAGCACAGCAGCTCCGTAGCGAGCTAGCCATCAAATACGATATCCCTGTCATGACACTCAGCGCAGCAAACATGACCGAAGAGGATGTAACAGGTGTACTGCGTGAAGTATTGTACGAATTCCCTGTTCATGAAGTAAACGTGAACTTGCCAAGCTGGGTCATGGTGCTTGGAGAGAATCACTGGCTGCGTAGTAGCTATGAGAACTCCGTTCGTGATACGGTAAAAGACATTCGCCGCTTGCGGGATGTTGACCGGCTCGTTTCTCAGTTCACAGAGTATGATTTTATCGATAAAGCAGGCCTAAGTGGTATGAACATGGGTCAGGGTGTAGCAGAGATCGATCTGTATGCCCCAGAAGAGCTGTATGATCAGGTTCTGATGGAGGTAGTAGGGGTTGAAATCCGCGGTAAAGATCACTTGCTCCAGCTGATGCAGGAATTCTCACACGCGAAAAGAGAGTACGACCGTTTCTCTGAAGCTTTAGAAATGGTCAAGACTACCGGTTATGGTATTGCTGCTCCTTCACTAGCTGAAATGGCGCTAGATGAACCAGAGCTGATTCGTCAAGGCTCTCGCTTTGGGGTTCGCTTAAAGGCCACCGCACCATCTATTCATATGATTCGTGTTGATGTTGAATCTGAGTTCTCACCAATCATTGGTACAGAGAAACAAAGTGAAGAGTTGGTCCGTTATTTGATGCAGGATTTCGAGAACGACCCGATTAAGATTTGGGAATCCGATATTTTTGGGCGCTCCTTGCATTCCATTGTGAGGGAAGGTATTCAAGGCAAGATCGCGATGATGCCGGATAATGCGCGCTACAAATTGCAAGAAACGCTTGGTCGGATCATCAATGAAGGCTCAGGCGGGCTTATTGCAATTATTCTCTAACTTAAATTTAAGCAGATTGGAAGAGTGGGAGAGATCCCACTCTTTTTATGCGTAAAAATAACGAAACTTGATTCCTAGTTCCTATAATAACGGTGAATCTGACTCAATTTTTTTTCTGAAAAGAAGAATTAACCTGGTCTTATAGGTCTATAAAATTAGATGGCAATTGGATGTTTATGCAAGCATAGATGATAATTTCTACTCCTTTTTTGTCTAACTGCTTGAATTTATGGATGGGCTGTATTACTATAAGTTTGTTGCGCTTCAAGGTCTATGGGCGCCAGTGTTCAGTAATAAACGGGATTATCACGTATATTTTACGTTTAAACGGAAACAGTGTATGATACCGGAAATTTACTCAGGGAGGTGAGAAAACATGAATAAATCTGATTTGATCAATGTAGTTACAGAAGCAACTGAACTTCCCAAGAAGGATGCTACTAAAGCTGTAGATGCGGTTTTCGAAGCAATTACAGAAGCGCTGCAAAGCGGTGATAAAGTACAACTGGTTGGATTCGGAAACTTTGAAGTGCGCGAACGTTCCGCACGTAAAGGCCGTAACCCACAAACTGGTGAAGAAATCGAAATTCCTGCAAGCAAGGTACCGGCATTCAAACCTGGTAAGGCGCTGAAAGACGGAATCAAATAAAGATTTCTACATATCAATCCCATAGTCTTTTTAAGTAACAACTATGCCGCCCTCCAAGGCGGCATTTGTTTTTTGGAATAGCATGGGCTGTACATTAGGTTTAGAGGAGGATCAGCGATGACGGATAAAAATACGAGCGAAAATCCGCTTCCGACAGGTAGCGACTATATTGTGGTTAAGGCCAAAGAAAATGGCGTTCAAGTCATTGGGCTAACTAGAGGTACGGATACACGCTTTCATCATACAGAGAAGCTAGACAAGGGTGAGGTGTTGATTGCCCAATTTACCGATCATACCTCAGCAATGAAAATCCGCGGAAAAGCTGAAATTTTAACGAAACACGGACAATTGGAAAGTGAAAGCTGAAAAGCAGGCATAGCCTGCTTTTTTTCAAAATATAGTAAGGGTGAATGATCATATCCACAAAAAAAGTGGGTACTATGGATAAGGGGGCGTGTCCATGAACAAAGCCTGGTTGATCGGTGCCGTATTACTCTTGACTGCGACCTCTGCTGTTATTTTGCCGAAACTGGCAGACTTAGACTCATCCGTACAGCAGAGAAATGGGACAGTGGAGACTTTTACTGGCAGCCATAACACAGTGCTGGGCAATGACAATCTTGTTGATGTTCTGGGCGCTCTTCCGTTGACCTTATCCATAGATAGCGTTGGCTGGGAAGATCATGTTCTGTCACTGGATCTGAAAGTGAGCGGGAACGATCATGAACCTGAGGAACTCTATCAAAATATGGCTCAGGCCATATCCTTTGCTATTCAGGAAACCTCGAATGTGGATCAACTTCTACTTCGCATTGTGGTAGAAGATAAATGGCTTGGTAGCCGCCGATTGCTGTTAGCTGGTGATATCAGACGTTCTGAATGGTCTTATACGCTGCAAGATGAACTTCAGTCTGCGGGTAATCTTCCTATATCGGATCGTCTCAAAACGGGCTTCCGCATTAGTGAAACAGAGCTCTGGAAGAAACAGTTCATTTATCCTTGAATGGATTAAAAGAAACTCAGGCGTACCACAGTGCGTGACAAAAAAACATGTGATATAATAGACAAGATTGTGAACAAACGAATTATTATTATGTCAATGGCTTCGGAGGCTGAAATGAAACCGTACTGCATACCGCAACTGGCTAAACCCTACACCGACTACGACATGATTCAGAAGCATACGGATTTGCCGCCGTTTTCTGATGGCCGGGGTCATTTGTTATATATTTTTCTAAATCATGCTTCTTCTGCAAAAGGAAGTGCCGGAGAGTTGTACACGCTTGTGACAGCGCTTGTTCAACTAGGTCTGGACACGCATGAGGTCATTGACCGTTCGAATGATAGACGGGGGGGAGACCCTATGCGTTCCCGTCAATTGAAGGTACTAGCTGGCGATTACTTTAGCAGCTGGTTTTACCATTTGCTTGCAAAGAGTGATCAGATCGAGATGATTGGAATCTTGAGTAAGGCGATTGCAGATTTCAATGTCTTGAAAGCGAATCTCTACGTGAAGATGAGAGGCATACGCCTTTCGGCTGAACAATACTTGCGGCACATGGTACAGCTGAATATGCGGCTGTTCCTTTCTTTTACGCCTATGATTGAGAACTCCTTAGTGGAGTTGTGGGAAAAACTGCTGGCAGAATTCAGTCAGTGCGAGACCGTTGCTATTGAGCTTCTTCGTAGTGATGATCCTGCGAATGCAGGAAATGGCTATTGCTACTGGAAGATGATGGAGACTGCAACAGAGGAAGAACGTAAGCAACTTCAAGACCTGAACCTTGATCAGAAGGAATGGAAGATGCTAAAAATGAAATATAAATGTGATTCGCAACTGACGGACAAGCTTCATCAATCGCTTCAGTCTATTCAGGGGCTATTGCAAAGCGTTAAAGACGAGAGTTTACTTAGAGAGCTAGAGATCGCGCTGGATCGTTTTCTCCTGCAGATGAAGGTCACAGGACAAGCAGCCGTGGAGGGTTAAGGGATGACTATGGAAAAAACGACAACTGCTGTGGGTGACAACAGCAAACCAAAAGAGCAGTTTGTACATTCCGTATTTGAGAGTATTGCTGGAAAATACGATTTGATGAATGACATCCTAAGCTTTCGCCGCCACAAGGCATGGCGTAAATTCACGATGAAGAAGATGGGGATGAAGCGCGGGGATTCGGCCGTTGACCTATGTTGCGGAACCTGTGATTGGAGCATCGCTTTGGCGGAAGCTTCGCAGACTGGCAATGTAATCGGACTGGATTTCAGCGCAGGTATGCTTGAAGTAGGTCGCCGCAAAGTGGAAGAGCGCAGGCTTCAGGACCGTATTTCGCTGGTGCAGGGCAATGCTATGGAGCTGCCTTTTGAAGACAATGCGTTTGATTATGCAACGATTGGATTCGGACTACGCAATGTGCCAGATCCTGTTCAAGTGCTTAACGAAATGAAGCGGGTAGTAAAACCTGGTGGAATGGTTGTATGTTTGGAGCTATCCAAGCCGATGAAACAGCCGTTTAAAGGTGTATATTTCTTTTATTTCCAGCGTGTACTTCCATTGCTTGGTAAGTTATTCGCGAAAAGGTACGAGCAATACAAATGGCTGCCAGAATCATTGGCAATGTTCCCAGACCGGGAGCAACTGGCCACTATTTTCCGTGAAACCGGACTTCAAAAAGTGGAATCCTTCCCCTTGACCGGAGGCATCGCGGCATTACATATTGGGCTCAAGGAGAACAGGAATGTTTAAGAAAATCGGTATCTTTTTACAAATGATTAAGTTTGAACATACGGTATTTGCTTTACCCTTTGCCTTTATGGGTGCTTTACTGGGATCCGTTGTCATGAATGATAGCCTCCCATCCTGGAGTCAAATTGGCTGGATTGTAATCGCTATGTTTGGAGCACGCAGTGCAGCTATGGGATTGAATCGATTGATAGACCGAATCAGTGATGCCAAGAATCCACGCACAGCGGGAAGAGCGATTCCTGCAGGGTTACTTAAGATCGGTGAAGTTGTCATTTTTATAGGCATTTCGTTTTTCTTGCTCTTTTGGGCAGCCTTTAAATTGAATCCTTTGTCAGCTAAGCTGTTACCTATCGCTGTATTCCTTCTTGTTATTTATTCATTCACTAAGCGCTTTACATGGGCATGCCATCTTATCCTCGGCCTCACCATTGCGCTTGCACCGCTGGGCGGCTGGGTAGCTGTGACCGGTAGTGTGAATTGGACTTCAATGGTATTTTACTTCACAATTGTGTTTTGGACGGCTGGTTTTGATGTTATATACTCTTGTCAGGATGTTGAATTTGATCTTAAAGAAGGCTTAAAATCCATTCCAGTGCGATTTGGGGTCCAAGGTGCACTCGTTATTGCCCGTGTGTTTCACATTCTTACGGCGATTGGATTCGTATCGCTGCTGTTTTTGACGGATTTAAGCTGGTGGTATGTGGCTGGTATGGTCCTCGCATATATTATTCTCTTTTATGAGCATTATATTGTATCTCCGAGTGATCTCAGTCGTTTACAGACCGCTTTTTTCACTATGAACGGCGTGCTAAGCATCGTGGTGTTCTCTTTCACTTTGATTGACTTGGTGGTGCATTTCAAAAAATGACGCTTACTAAACCGAAAAACTTCGTGGTTGGAATTACAGGGGCAAGCGGTGCTATTTATGGTATTCGTCTGATCGAAACGTTGCTATCGCTAGGCTACTCCGTTCATTTGGTAGTAAGTAATGCAGGCTGGCGCGTTTTTAAAGAAGAACTAGGTTATATCGCATCAGACCGGGAAGGCTTTTTGAACGAAAAGTTCAAAGGCTATCCCGGTTCTCTACTTTATCATCCTGTCGCTGATATCGGTGCATCTATTGCAAGTGGTTCGTTTCGTGTGGAAGGGATGATTATTATGCCTTGTTCCATGGGAACATTGTCTGCGGTTGCTAATGGAACCTCTGACAATCTGATGACTCGTGCTGCTGATGTTATGCTTAAGGAAGGACGTCCACTGGTCCTTGTTCCTCGTGAGACACCTCTGCATGCTATTCATCTTGAGAATATGTTGAAGCTGTCCCGTCTGGGGGTTCGGATCATTCCGGCAATGCCGGCGTTTTACTTTGGGCCACAAAGTATGGATGATCTGATTAATTTCATGGTGGGTAAAGTGCTTGACAGCTTTAATATTGAACATCAATTATTTCGCAGATGGGGGGATTGAAAGGATGGAGAATAACTGCCACACCATCATAGGTAAAATCAGCTATACTAACTCATGGCCGGTATTTCACAATTTTCATCCCTCTGCACTGAAATATCCGGCAGAGATGGTGAGTGAGGTACCTGCCATTCTTAATCAGGGGATGAGTCGTGGAACGATTCATGTGGGTGCATTATCCTCTTTTGCGTATGCTGAAGCCAGTGATAAGTTATTGCTGTTACCTGATTTATCGGTAAGTGCGGACGGTCCTGTGAGGTCTATTTTTCTTTTTTCTCGAGTGCCTCTTGCACAGATAGGTGCAGGTACGATTGCTGTTACGAACACTTCTGCAACATCGGTAAATTTGCTGAAAATTTTAATGGAAAAGGCTTTTGGCAATAAACCAGAATATATTAGCGCTAATCCTGATTTGGATGCTATGATGCATCAAGCAGATGCCTGCTTACTCATTGGTGATCATGCGATCAAAGCCTCTTGGCAAGATCAAGGGTATATCGTTACGGATCTGGCGGAGCTTTGGAAAGAATGGACGGGCTTAGGGATGACCTTTGCGGTCTGGGCAGTGAATCGAAAAGCTGCGAATGACAAACCGGAAGCCATTGCGGAGATTGCAGAAGCTTTTGCTGAGAGTAAACTGCGGGGATTAAGTGATTTAGATCCTATTGTACTTGCAGCCTGTACGACAATTGGAGGAACTAAGTCTTATTGGGAAGGGTACTTTCGCAATTTAAGCTATGATTTTGGAGAAAGGCAGCAGAAAGGTCTGAACCTCTATTTCCGCTATGCCTATGAGATGGGTCTGCTGCCGCAGGCAGTGAAGATGGAGATTTGGAGTCATAAACTGTTGACACGGGTGAAGGAATGAAACGACTGCAAATATTCG
The DNA here is from genome assembly GCF_976954365.1 of Paenibacillus sp. Marseille-Q9583. Classification (NCBI taxonomy): domain Bacteria; kingdom Bacillati; phylum Bacillota; class Bacilli; order Caryophanales; family Paenibacillaceae; genus Paenibacillus; species Paenibacillus sp. Marseille-Q9583. Next base: position 39,796 of record NZ_CDRJTB010000018.1, on the reverse strand, counting down.
GATTACTGAACAGAGACATGGATCAGATTGAAAAAGATTTGTACCGTAGCGTACAGGGCGATGACGACCTACTAACCGAAACTTCTCTGCATTTATTAAAAGCTGGCGGTAAAAGATTGCGTCCCGTATTTGTTTTGATGGGTGGGAAATTTGGTAAGTATGATCTTGAGAAGCTGAAGCGTGTGGCGATACCGCTAGAACTAATTCATAGCGCTTCACTAGTTCACGATGATGTCATTGACGATGCAGAACTACGCCGAGGTGAACTTACTGTTAAGGCCAAATGGGGCGATAAAATTGCCATGTACACCGGTGACTACATATATGCGAAAGCACTGGTGATGACGACGGAGCTGAAGAATCCGCGAATTCATCAGATTTTGTCCAAGGCTATGATCGAAATGTCGATCGGTGAGATGGAGCAGATTCGTGACTTCTTCAACAGTGAGCAAAGTGTGCGTCATTACCTGCGGCGGATTCGCCGTAAAACAGCGCTGTTGATTGCAGTCAGTTGCCAATTAGGTGCACTTGCTGCTGATGCTGAACCAGAGGTGGCTCGTCTACTTTATAATTATGGATACAATGTAGGGATGGCTTTCCAGATTCGTGATGATTTACTTGACCTCTCAGGCACCGAAAAGCAAATCGGTAAACCTCCAGGAAGTGATATGCGGCAAGGGAACATCACCCTTCCTGTCATTTATAGCCTGGAGGATGAAAGATTGCGAGCTCCGCTTCTTGAGGAGTTGAAGTCTATTCGTGAAGGGCACAGCACAGTAGGGCGTGCTATTGATCTTATTCTTTCTGGAGACGGAATTGTCCGTTCCGAGGAGCTGGCTTCGCGATATATCGCGAAGGCACTTGCTGCACTAGATCAGTTGCCTAACAACAAGACTAAGCGTAATCTGCGCGATATTGCCTTTTTTGTAACAGGTAGAGCTTATTAGTATTTTGGTGATCATGAAATTAAACGTTTCCAGAAAGCTCGGTTTCTGTTAAGATAGCGTCAAAACAACCCAACTAATGGGGAATTGGAGAGTGCCTCTATGGAAAAGACGTATCTGATGGTCAAACCGGATGGAGTACAACGTGGATTAATTGGGCGTATTGTCTCACGCTTTGAAGATAAGGGCTTTAAGCTGGTCGCTGCAAAGCTGATTACAGTTAGTGAAGACCAAGCAAAAAGACATTATGCGGAGCATGCTGGCAAAGACTTTTTTTCAGAGTTGGTTTCTTTTATAACTTCAGGTCCAGTGTTTGCAATGGTATGGGAAGGTGATGATGTTGTAGCATTATCCCGTACGCTCATTGGTAAGACTAAGGTTGGAGAAGCATTGCCGGGTACGATTCGAGGCGATTTTGCCAGCCATACACCTCTTAATTTAATTCATGGATCAGACTCGCCTGAAAGTGCAGAAAGAGAAATTGCTAATTTCTTTACTCCAGATGAATTGAATCTTTATAACAAAGAGATCGCAGTCTGGATGTAGGAGCCAAGCGGGAGGCGGGGGATTAACATGTCTGATCGTAATGTTGCAGCATTAACAGCAGATTCAGATTACATCGGGTTTATTCATCAAGTTAAGCAAAGCACCGGAATTGATCTGGCTCAGTATAAAGAAGCGCAGATGAAGCGGCGTTTAACGACTCTTCGTGTGAAGAATGGATATCAAACCTTTAGTGATTTTTTTGCCGCAATGATGAAGGACAAGGAATTATTTTATGAATTTTTGGACCGAATGACGATTAATGTCTCCGAGTTTTGGCGGAATCCGAATCGGTGGGAAGTACTGCGAGATATCATTCTTCCTGACATACAACAATCTGGTCGCAGATTGAAACTGTGGAGCGCTGCATGTTCCACTGGAGAAGAACCCTATACGCTGGCTATGATTTTATCGGATAAGAATTTATTGGGACAGACTGGCATTCTGGCTACGGATATTGACGACGGTGCGCTTTCCAAAGCAAAGCAAGGTTTGTATCTGGAACGTTCTTTAAAGGATGTGCCTAAGGATGTTGCTGCTCGTTATTTTAAACCCGAGGGTCATTTATTCAAAGTTAGCGACACGCTTAAGAAAAACATAGATTTCCGTAAACAGAACCTACTGCTGGACAAGTTCGATGAGGGTTTTGATCTTATCATTTGTCGCAATGTAATGATCTATTTTACTGAAGAGGCGAAGAATAAGCTCTACCATAAGTTCTCGGCTAGTTTACGTCCAGGCGGGTATTTGTTTGTAGGTAGTACAGAGCAGATCTTCACCCCAGCGCAATATGGCTTTGAATCGACGGAAACCTTTTTCTATCGTAAAAAATAAATACTTCTTGCTCCTTCGTCTGTGTACATTTTAGGTATACTTTCGCTATCGTTCAGTGATACTGGGTAGTAGAATCTGTAAGCTAAGCGAAAGGATCGTTAAACCGATGGACAAAAGCAAGGTCATTGCCGCGTACAAACGAGGCTTTATTACCGTTCGTGAGTGCGGGCAAATTCTCGGTGTAGAAGAAATGCAATTGAAGCGCCTTCTGCAACTGGAAGAGCGAAAGTCTACATTTCCTTCAACAAGTCAGCGGATCGGAAGCTAATAAGTGCCGGACCGAGCCGAGGAGCGCCATCCATACTCTTTAGAGTATGAATGGCGCTTTTTCTTTACACAAAAACCAATTCATTTTGTCGCGAATGGAGTCGTTTTAGGGAGATGCCTTTCTTGTCAAAGAGGATTGCCTATACTATAATGAGCAAAGATCATTAGGATTTTAGCGGTTTACAGTTTAAAAGTATAAAAGGGGGAACGCAGCATGAGTTTGCGCTATTTAACAGCGGGGGAAACGCACGGCCCCCAGCTTACGGCCATTATTGAGGGATTGCCAAGTAATTTGACATTGGATTTTGAAGAGCTTAATTTTCAATTGCAGCGTCGACAAAAGGGATATGGACGCGGACGTCGCATGCAGATTGAGAAAGATACGGCACAAATTGTAGGTGGAGTGCGTCATGGCTATACTACAGGTGCTCCAGTAGCCTTGGTAGTAGAGAATAAAGACTGGACCCACTGGAAGAACATCATGAATATCGAGCCTATTCCTGGCAGTGACGAAGAAAAACGCCGCGTAAATCGGCCGCGTCCTGGCCATGCAGACCTGAATGGCGGATTGAAGTACAACCATACGGATCTTCGTAACGTACTGGAGCGCTCCAGTGCTCGCGAAACAGCAGCCAGAGTTGCATGTGGCGCTGTAGCCAGACAGCTGCTTGCAGCTTTTGGCGTGAAGGTAGCAGGGCAAGTTATTCGTATCGGTGAAATAGAAGCGCCTGCTAACGATCTGCCTATTGATGAGCTGATTGAGCGGACAGAACAGTCCTCTGTCAGAGTTGTCGACAAAGAAACGGAACAGAAGATGGAGGCTTACATAGATCAGATTAAGGAAGAGGGCGACTCCATCGGTGGAATCGTTGAATGTATCGTCGAAGGACTTCCTATCGGACTTGGCAGTTATGTACAGTCTGATCGGAAGCTTGACGGAGCAATCGCTGGGGCGGTAATGTCGATTAATGCATTCAAAGGCGTTGAAATTGGCATTGGGTTTGAAGCTGGCAAATTGCGCGGATCGCAAGTCCATGATGAAATTATGTATGAAGCTTCTAAAGGATACTACCGTGCAAGTAATCGCTTAGGTGGTTTTGAAGGTGGTATGACTAACGGTATGCCTGTTGTAGTTCGCGGTGTCATGAAGCCGATCCCTACCCTTTATAAACCGCTTCAAAGTGTGGATATTGACACGAAAGAACCATTTACAGCGCAAGTTGAACGCTCCGACGCTTGTGCAGTTCCAGCGGCGTGTGTTGTTCTGGAAAACGTAGTGGCTTGGGAAATCGCAAAAGCATTCCTTGATAAATTTGGTGGCGACTCACTGGAAGAAATTAAAGCGAACTATGAAAATTACCTATCACAGCTGGAGAGCTACTAATTATGCGTACTATTAATGTAGATTTGGGCGACCGCTCGTATCCTATTCTTATCGGTAGTGGTTTACTAAAGGACATCGCCCATTATTGTGCTGAGGCCGGATTTTCGGAGCGTAGTCCACTGTTAGTAGTGAGTGATACTGAAGTTGCGCCAAGGTACTTGCCGGCACTTGAAGAAGCTTTAGGTTCTCACGGCTATACTGTGGTTAGCCACATAATGACGGCAGGTGAAGCCTCTAAATCATTAGCCGTGTATGAAGAAGTCATGACAACCGCGATTCAAGCAGGATTAGACCGCAATTCAGCAGTTTTAGCTTTAGGCGGCGGCGTGGTTGGCGATTTAGCAGGATTTGTAGCAGCAACCTATATGCGTGGAATCGGCTTTCTGCAAATTCCGACGACGATCCTAGCTCATGATAGTAGTGTGGGTGGTAAAGTGGCGGTCAATCATCCATTAGCCAAAAATATGATAGGGGCTTTCTATCAACCGTCCATGGTACTCTACGATTTGGATACATTACGTACTCTTCCAGCACGGCAAGTTTCATCAGGTCTGGCTGAAGTGGTAAAGCACGGTCTCCTCGTGGACAAAGAGTTCGCATATTGGTGTCGTGATCATGCCGAAGAGCTGCTAGAGCTGAATGTCGAAGCCTTAGGTTATGCTTTAGAGCGTGGCTGTGCAATTAAGGCAGATGTAGTGGCGAATGATGAGCGTGAGCATGGACTTCGAGCGATATTGAACCTTGGACATACGATCGGACATGCCATTGAAGCAGTTGGTGGGTATGGTGTGTTTCTGCACGGAGAAGCGATCGCGATTGGGATGGCGGGTTCAGCGCTATTGGCTGCGAAGCTTGGGCGGGATACTTCCATTTATGAGGATACTGTATCTATGCTGACCGCGCTGTCACTGCCTGTACGGCTTCCTTCCGAGTATGATGAAGATGAACTGATGGACGCTATGATGCATGATAAGAAATTCAAGGAAGGCAAGATGACCTTTATCGTGCCTGATTCCATAGGCTCTGTAAGCATTGTGAACGATGTGCAGGAGTCGCTTGTGCGAGAGGTTCTCGCAGAGCTTAAGAAGGAGGGAAGACCGTGGTAAACCGAGGAATTCGCGGAGCAACAACCGTGACTAAGAACGAAGAGGCAGAGATTTTACGTGAGACCGTTATATTACTGCGGGAGATCGTAGAACGTAATGATGTTATAGCTGAGAATATAAGCAATGTATGGATTACGATGACCAATGATCTGGATGCTACTTTTCCTGCAAGAGCTATTCGTGAGATTGAAGGCTGGGAAATGGTTCCACTTATGTGTTCAACGGAAATCCCGGTTAAAGGAAGCTTGCCGATGTGTATCCGGTTGATGGTACAGATTAATACGGATAAATCGCAGCGTGAGATTCGCCACGTTTATCTGAATGAGGCTCAGAAGCTACGTCCGGATTTATCAGAGAGCAAGTCTTAAATTATAGTTGTGGGTTGTCAATGACCCTCGTCATCATGTATAGTGTAGTTAGCCGAGTATAGAAGAGTTTAGTTTAGTTGAGATGAGTATAGTTGAGCAGAGTGCGAGAAGTTTTTTAGATTAGCATGTATCGTGTTAGCAGAGTCTTTATTTTGATATACACTGAAGTCATTTATCAGTGATATATCTTATTTAGGGATAAGTCTGTAAACACTACATAATTATGCTAATCCATGCTCAAAAACATATACTTACTTACACAAACCCTCTACTTCGGTAGAGGGTTTTTTTGTATTTCGGAACCATTCATATATCTAAGGGGGCATCTAACAATGACGAATCCAAGTGTTCAAGAGGTGGTAAAGCTGTCGCGGGATTATAATCTGATTCCTGTTGTAAAGCGACTGCTCGCGGATATGGAAACACCTATCCGGTTATTCCAACGTTTCGCTGAACGTGATCGCGCGTTCTTACTTGAAAGTGTAGAGGGTGGAAAACAATGGGCACGGTATTCGTTCATCGGTAGCGATCCCTTTTTGATGATATCCGGTAAAAAGGGTGCAATTAACGTTGAAGTCGGCGGAGAGAAGAAGCAACTGTACGGAAAGCCGATTGAGGAGCTTAAAGCGTTGCTTCGTTCATACCGTAGTCCTAAGCTTGACGAAATGCCTCCATTTACTGGAGGGGCTATCGGATTTTTCGGATATGATCTGCTGCAATATTATGAGAAGTTACCTCAGCATCCTGTGGATGATCTCCAAATGGATGATATAAGATTTATGTTTTGCGATCGGATCATTGTTTTTGACCATGTGAAGCAACAGATTCTGCTTGTTGGTAACCTGCATGTAAAAGACGGAGATACAGATTCGGATATCAGATCCAATTATGAAAGCCTGAGTCGTAAGCTGGAGGCTATGGCCGAAGATCTGCAAAAAGAAGGCCCTAAGGAAAATGTGAATCGTCGCAGCATTCCTCAGGATATCGAGCTTGGAGAGATTCATTCTAATCTCACTAAAGAGCAGTACATCAACAATGTAGAACAGGCGAAGGAATATATTCGCTCAGGCGATATTTTTCAAGTGGTATTGTCACAGCGGTTGCATATTGAAACAGAAGTTTCTCCATTGCATGTATACCGGATGCTCAGAACTCTTAACCCCTCTCCTTATATGTACTATTTGAAAATGGACGAGGAGATTATTGTTGGCACTTCACCTGAAGCACTCGTAAAGGTAGATGGAAATCGTGTGGAGACACGGCCGATTGCTGGAACTAGACCAAGGGGTGACAGTGAAGCATCAGACCGGGCGTTTGCTGCGGAGCTCTTGGAGGATGAAAAAGAACGTGCGGAACATCTGATGCTTGTTGATCTGGGTCGTAATGATCTAGGGAGAGTATCCAAATTTGGTTCAGTAAAATGTGATTCCTTTATGGAGATTGAAAGATACTCCCATGTCATGCACATGGTATCGAATGTGTCAGGCACACTCAGTGAGGATAAAGATTTCTTTGATGCCTTTCTCTCCTGTCTGCCTGCCGGAACGGTTTCTGGGGCACCGAAGCTACGAGCTATGGAGATTATAGCAGAGCTGGAAAAAGAAGCTCGAGGTGCTTATGCCGGAGCAATTGGATATTTAGGGTTCTCAGGAAACATGGATTCTTGTATCACCATTCGTACCATCATCTTCCGGAAAGGTCGTGCGTACGTACAGGCCGGAGCAGGTATCGTTTGGGATTCGGTTCCCGAGAAAGAGTATGAAGAAACGGTGAATAAGGCGAAGGGCATGCTGAAAGCTATTCGTATGGCAGAAGCTATGTTTCCATCCGAAGTGAAAGAGAAACAAGTTATCAACCAAGATTATATGTACGAATATACCCCTGAACAAGTGGTTTGATTTATATAGTAACTCATTAAGGCTGGGAGGAAGAAGATTATGGATGCAATGAAATTAATTCAATCAGGAATCGCCGGGCTAATCGAAGGCAAGAATCTGACACGTACAGAAGCACGGGATATAATGGGTGCTATAATGCTAGGAGATGCTTCACAAGCACAAATCGGTTCACTGCTGACCGCTTTACGAATTAAAGGAGAAACCGTGGAGGAGATTACGGGTTTTGCAGAAGCTATGAGAGGGTTTGGCACATCCGTACTGACTGATCGCGCACGCTTGTTAGATACTTGTGGTACGGGCGGTTCCGGCATCCATAAATTTAATATTTCAACCGCCTCTGCGATTATTTCATCAGCGGCTTCTGTAAGAGTTGCCAAGCATGGAAATCGTTCTGCTTCAGGCAGAGCGGGAAGTGCGGATGTACTTGAAGCCCTTGGCGTAAACATTCATCTGAATGCAGACCAAGCCCGAGAATGTCTGGATCGTATCGGCATTTGCTTTTTATTCGCACAAATTTATCATCCTTCGATGCGGCATGCAGCAGCTCCTCGCAAAGAGCTTGGTGTACGTACGATCTTCAATATGCTGGGTCCTCTTACGAATCCCGCTGGGGCTGACCGTCAGCTCCTAGGGATTTATGACCGAAATAAGACGGAGACGGTGGCTAATGTACTGAAGGAGCTGGGTTCCAAGCGCGCAATGGTTGTAAGCAGTTCGGATGGTCTGGACGAGATCAGCATCTCAGCCTCTACATTAGTATCTGAACTAAAAGAGGGTGTAGTGACCACTTATGAAATTACTCCGGAGGGATTAGGTCTTAACAGACATCCACTTGAAGCTGTTTTGGGTGGAGATGCAGCAGAGAACGCAGCAATTATTACCTCTGTGCTCCAAGGTGAGATCAATCCCTACCGAGATATCGTGTTAGCTAATGCAGGAGCATGTATATATGTTGCGGGTCTGGCAGATACCATGGCCGGAGGCGTCGAGAAAGCTAAAGAAGTAGTGGATTCGGGTAAGGCATTATCCAAGCTGAAACAGCTTGTTGTGATGACGGAGGAGCTTAATTATGTATCTTGATAAAATTGTCGCTACAAAGATCAAAGAGGTGGAGGCGCTGAGTAATAGCTTTTCTCTAGCTCAGGCAGAACGTGATATAGCAGCACTCCCTCAGACTAGAGGCTTTCGTAAGGCTCTGACCCAAGGGAAGAACAGGGATATGGGTTTGATTGCAGAGGTAAAGAAGGCATCCCCTTCAAAAGGGCTGATTCGTGAAGATTTCGATCCTGTTTCCATTGCAAAAGGTTATGAAGCGGGCGGCGCTGATTGTTTATCTGTTTTGACGGATACAGATTATTTTCAGGGCAGCGCTGCTTACTTGCAGCAAGTGAAAGAAGCTGTAAATCTGCCGCTGCTTCGCAAAGATTTTATTATCGATGAGAAACAGATTTATGAAGCGCGTATTCTTGGAGCAGATGCGGTGTTGTTAATCGTTGCTATTTTGACACCGGATAAACTGTCTCATTTTATAGAAATAGCTACTGGGCTTGGAATGGATGTATTAATCGAAGTTCATGATCGGAATGAGCTTGCGGTGGTATTAAGTACAGACAAGATAACACATCCTAATATTCTGCTGGGTATTAATAATCGTAATCTGCGTACCTTTGAGACGTCCTTAGAGACAACGGCAGAGCTGGCAGCACTAGTACCTCAAGGGGTCCCTGTGATCAGTGAAAGCGGAATTGCAGGGCCAAGTGATATTGACTACTTAAGAACGACTGGCGCTCACGGGGTCCTCGTAGGGGAATATCTAATGCGTCAAGCTAATGTAGAAGAAGCGGTAAATGGATTGCTAGGAATGCTTCCAAATGGAAAGGACCGTGTCCGGCATGGCTGAGACATTAGTAAAAATCTGTGGACTTCAGGACGTTGAAGTGCTAAAATCTATGTTACACTTACCACTAGATTATATTGGATTTGTATTCGCTCCTAGTCGTCGCAGGGTTACTCTGGAGCGTGCTTCCGAACTGATTGCTGAACTTCCGCAATGGAAGACTAGTGAAAAACCTAAAGCTGCTGGGGTTTTTGTTAATCCAGAGCTGGATGAGCTGAGCGAACTGCTCTCCGTTGTGTCACTAGATGTCATTCAGCTACATGGGCAGGAAAGTCCAGCCTTTTGTCAAAAGGTTCGGCAAGCTTTCCCCCAAGTTCAGGTGTGGAAGGCATTGTCTGTTGCTGATAAAGAGCGTGATGACGCGGATAACAAATATACATTGGAACAATACACAGGCTTCGTTGATGCTGTATTGTTAGATACTTATGATCCTCAGCAGAGTGGCGGGTCTGGGCGCACGTTCGCTTGGGAGAGGTTGCCTGATTATCAGGAAATCGCGCTACGAAATGGTTTGCCGTTATTTGTGGCTGGAGGACTTCATCCTAATAACGTAGGAGAGTTGCTAGATACTTATGCTCCGTACGGAGTAGACGTATCTAGTGGAGTAGAGAGTGAAGGCGTTAAAGATATTATTAAAATGACAGCTTTTGTTGAAAGGGTGAAGCAATCATGACACAAGTACCGGACCAGCATGGACGTTTCGGTTCATTCGGAGGGCGCTTCGTGCCCGAAACTTTGATGACTGCATTGATTGAGCTGGAGGAAGCCTATGAGAAGTATTCGGCAGACCCTGCTTTTCAAGAAGAAATAGATTATCTATTAAAGCAATATTCCGGACGGGAGACCCCACTGTATTATGCGGAACGTCTAAGTAAACATCTGGGAGAAGCAAAAATATATTTGAAGCGTGAAGATTTGAATCATACGGGTGCTCATAAGATTAACAATGCGATTGGTCAGGGAATTCTGGCTAAAATGATGGGTAAAACCAAGGTGATCGCTGAGACTGGAGCTGGTCAGCATGGTGTAGCTACTGCTACGGTTGCAGCCCTACTTGGTATGGAATGTAAGGTATTTATGGGGGAAGAGGATACTCGTCGCCAGGCACTCAATGTATTCCGTATGAAGCTGCTTGGTGCTGAGGTGATTCCCGTTACTTCCGGATCGCGTACCTTAAAAGATGCCGGCAACGAAGCGCTTCGCTACTGGGTTAGCAATGTGGAAGATACTTTTTACATTCTCGGTTCTGCCGTAGGCCCACATCCTTATCCGATGATGGTTCGTAACTTTCAGCGGGTTATTGGTGATGAAACGCGGCGCCAGATTCTGGAGGCTGAAGGAAGACTGCCGGATGTGCTTGTTGCTGCAGTAGGTGGCGGTAGTAATGCTATCGGCATGTTCTATCCATTCGTAGAGGATAAAGGTGTCGGTATGATTGGTGTTGAGGCAGCAGGCAAGGGAATTGACACACCATTTCATGCGGCGACGATGAGTAAGGGGACTCATGGCGTATTCCAGGGTTCGATGAGTTATCTACTACAGGATGAGCATGGCCAAGTAACAGAGGCTCATTCCATCTCCGCAGGGCTGGATTATCCTGGTGTAGGTCCTGAACACTCTTATTTAAAAGATATCGAACGCGCAAAATATGTTCCGATTACGGATGCAGAGGCGCTTGATGCACTGAAGCTGCTATGTGTAACGGAAGGTATTATTCCAGCTTTGGAGTCGGCACATGCGATAGCCCATGTAGTGAAGATGGGTCCAACCCTTACCAAGGATGATATTGTTGTTATCTGTCTGTCAGGCCGGGGAGACAAAGATGTGGAATCGATCATGGCGTACACAGAAGGGAAGGGAAACGAATGACAACCAAAACTACAAACCGGATGGATTTGGTATTCCGGAAGCTTAAAGCTGAAGAACGGACGGCATTAATTCCTTTTCTGACGGTTGGAGACCCTGATCTGGAGACTACGCTTGCCATCATCGCAGAACTGGAGGCGGCAGGTGCAGACATTTTGGAGCTGGGAGTACCTTACTCTGATCCGCTAGCAGATGGCCCGGTCATTCAGCGAGCGTCTGCACGAGCTCTGCGGGGGGAGGTTCACCTGCGTACCTGTATGGAGACCGCGTTAAAAGCTCGTCAAGCCGGAAGCAGCTTGCCCTTTATTTTGTTTTCCTATTACAATCCTATCCTGCAAATGGGGCTGGATACATTTTTCGCAGAACTGAATGCTCATGAGATTAGTGGTCTTATTATTCCAGATCTTCCTGTCGAGGAATCAGAGGAGATGCGTCGCCGCAGTAGTGAAGTTGGCGTTAATCTCATTCCACTGGTTGCACCGACCTCAAGTGAACGTATTGCGAAGATTGTCTCAGGTGCGAGTGGGTTTATCTATTGCGTATCCTCGTTAGGTGTGACAGGGGAACGATCCACTTTCCATGCTGATGTAGAGGCGTTTATTGATTCCGTGCGTCAAGCTACGGATCTGCCGGTGGCTGTAGGATTTGGGATCTCAACTGGCGAACAGGTTGCCCGCTTTGCTCAGATTTGCGATGGCGTGGTAGTAGGTAGTGCGATTGTTCGTAAAATAGAAGAGGTCATTCCGCTGCTCGATAATCCCGCTACACGGAATGAGGGGCTGTTGCAAATTCGAGAATTTGTGGCACAATTAAAAAGACCATAACAGTGTCATTTTGACCTGTGTATAGTGGAGTAATCAACTATGGAGAGCGAGGACTATTCATGAATCCAAAACCGAATATAGTTAATCTCCCTGTCTACAAACCAGGGAAACCTATAGACGAAGTTAAGAAGGAGCTCGGCTTAAGTGAGGTTATTAAGCTTGCATCCAATGAGAACCCGTATGGAGCTTCCCCGAGTGCTAAAGAAGCTATTCTAGCAGAGCTTGAGAATCTTTATCTATATCCAGACGGATCGGCCGTTGAGTTGACGGCAGCACTTGCCAACCGTCTTGGTGTGAACAGCGATAATATTATTTTTGGCTGTGGTTCTGATGAGATTATTGCTCTTATTGCCCGTGCCTTCTTCTTGCCAGGTGATGAGACAATCATGGCTGACCAGACCTTCTCTGTGTATAAGAGTAACGCAGATATCGAAGGCGCTGTGTCCATCGAGGTACCACTTGTAAATGGTACACATGATCTGGATGGGATGCTGGCCCGTATTACGGACCGTACGAAGGTTATCTGGATTTGTAATCCGAATAACCCAACAGGAACGATTGTACCAGAGGAAGCTTTGGTTTCTTTCCTTGATGCTGTTCCTTCCAATGTAATGGTTGTTCTTGATGAAGCATACTGTGAGTACGTAACAGATCTTTCTTACTCCAACGGTATTCAATTATTAAATCGTTATGCGAATTTGGTTGTGCTTCGCACATTCTCCAAAATTTATGGCTTAGCCGCATTGCGTATTGGTTATGGCGTTGCTAGTCCTGAGATTATTTCATTGATCAACAAGGTGCGTGAGCCTTTCAATACCACTCGTCTTGCGCAAGCCGCGGCTCTTGCTGCCTTGAATGACCAAGAATACGTGGAGGAATGCCGTCGTCTTAATAGCGCGGGTATTGTCCAATTACAAGGTGAATTCAAACGTCTGGGCCTTGAATCCTTCCCTGCACACGGGAACTTCATTATGGTAGATGTTCGTAAACCTGCAACCGAGGTTTTCGATGCTTTGATGCGTAAAGGAATCATAGTAAGAGCGGGTCATCAAGTTTACCCTACTTATATTCGTGTTACTGTGGGCTCTGCTGAACAGAACACAGCGTTTATAACTGCGTTGGAACAAACGCTTATAGAGTCTGGTGTGCGCGCTTAGTAATAAACAGCAAGACTAGACTAAAAAAGGCAGGTAGTTCAAAGAACATGACGACAAAAATAGCTATATTCGGTGTCGGTCTGATCGGAGGCTCACTGGCCCTTTGCTTTAAAGGCAAGGAGGGCCTGACCGTCGTAGGACATGCCCACCGTCCTGAATCCGCTAGTAAATATATAAGCAGAGGTGTGGTTGATCAAGCCACGCTTTCTGTTGAAGAAGCGGCACTTGATGCTGATTTCATTTTTTTATGTGTACCGGTAGGGATGTTAGAGGATTATCTGCAGCAATTAAGTAAATTGCCTCTAAAACCCGGCTGCATTATTACAGATGTAGGAAGCACGAAAGCTAGTATTGCCGCATGTGCGGTCTCCTTAGATATTCCTGGAGTACATTTTATCGGCGGACACCCAATGGCAGGATCAGAACGCTCAGGTGTTGAGGCAGCTTCATCACTGCTATTTGAGAATGCCTATTATGTGTTGACGCCCCCTCCAGGAGTGCCAGATGAGGCTTATCATGCACTGGAGTCTTTACTACACAACACAAGAGCGCAGATTGTACGCCTTGATCCAGAACGCCATGATGAGATTGTAGGTGCCATTAGTCATTTACCGCATATTATTGCTGTTGCTTTGGTAAATCAGATTCGTGCCTATGACGATACCGATTCCTTATATAGCACGCTAGCTGCAGGGGGCTTTCGGGATATCACTCGGATTGCGTCCAGCGATCCTATAATTTGGCGAGACATTTTGCTGAACAATCGTTCCGTAATGCTTCGTTTATTGAAGGATTGGAATGAGGAAGTTTCTTCTTTTGTTCGTCTCCTGGAAAGTGAAGATGGCGTAGGAATTGAAGAGGCTTTCCAAGAAGCGAATGGTTTCCGCAGTCAGTTGCCTGAACGGCGTAAAGGCATGATCGCACCTTTATTTGACCTACATATTGATGTGCCGGATCATCCGGGGATTATCGGTCGTATCGCTACTGAGCTGGGGGACCAAGGCATTAACCTTAGCAACGTACAAATCATCGAGAGTCGTGAAGATGTGCCGGGTATTATGCGCCTATCTTTTCGACAGGAGAATGATATGGAGCGTGCGAAGGTGCTTCTGCAGCAGCACGATTATACCGTATATGTGTAGTTAGTAGCCCTTCCAATATGGAGGGGCTTTTATTTCGTTATAGGATTTGAAAGAGCATACTGCTGAAAACAGCTACTGCTTCAAGTGGATGAAGAAAAGGGTATTAATAATGAGAGGGGCTAATACAGCGCTTACAGGACAAAAAAAGACCGCTTACAAAGTAAGCGGCTACAGTTCACAATAAATTGGAACCGTGTAGTATTTGGATAGGAGTGGAGAGAAACCATACTGTACTTTTATTATATGTATACGTTTACATTTTGTCAACAGTTTATTAAAAAGAGATTAAAGTCACATTGAAGTGATCAAAGTCTTATGTTTGAACTTCGTTTATAGTCTGTTGTCAGGTCATGCTGACGAGATTACTGCTCTGAAGTCTATTAATGTCATCCTATGAGAATCTGTGATACAATAGATCTGGTATATTTCTAGATTCGTTATAAAATTTATATGCTCATAGAAATATGCCATTTTTCTTTTTATATTCATCACAAACATCATGCCTTAATTATTGGGTGTTTGAATATACATAGGTGTATTTCAAAATTGAAGAACGGATAAGTTGCACGTCATATATTTTCCTTTAAATTCCCACAAGGAACGTTTGTCTTACATAAAAGGTCGACAATATCGTTTCTTCTTGTAATAAACTAAAAAGTTGTAGTAAACCAGCGCAACTTTTAAAGCCCAAACCGGTATAATAAGTACGGACCGGACGGGAAAAGACGTGCAAGGGCGAGGAGGGCCAATCTCACCATGACGGATTCCCAGTTGATCCAGGAAATTAAACAAGGCAACACAGAATTATATTCAGAATTAATGCGTCGTTATCAACGAAAAATATTGGCATTTGTATATCATATGCTTAGAAACTCACAAATGGAGCTAATTGCAGAGGACCTTTGTTCGGAGACTTTCTACAAGGCATTCCGTAGCTTGCATTCCTTTCGAGAGGTAGATGCTTCCTTTTCAACGTGGTTGTACACTATTGCTCGTAATACCGTGCTAAGTGAGCTTCGTAAGAATCGTGCCGGAAATGTATCCCTAGAAGAGAGTGGGTATACTCCCGTTGCACCGTTTGAAGTAGCGCCTGAGCAGGCTGCATTGCGTAAAGAACGGATGAATTTGGTTCGTGAGGCAATTAATAATCTTCCGGAGAAACAACGCTCTGCGCTAATCCTGCGTGAATACGATCAGATGGATTATCAAGAAATTGCAGAAATTTTGGATCAGAGTGTAAGCTCCGTGAAGTCATTGTTGTTTCGTGCCAGAAGTAGTGTGAAGCTTCAACTCGAATCCTATTTCAATGAGCCTGAAGTTGAAGAGCAGGTTGAGAGGGTGTAAGGCGAATGAATTGCAGGGAAGCGCAAGAATGTATTCCGCTCTTGTGGGACGCTCCCCCCACACATCCTAGGCGGATTTTGCTCGAACAACATATTGAAACTTGTCCTTACTGCGCTGCTGAATGGTCTCTGTGGCAAGAGAGTAGCCAGCTTATGCATGATTTGAAAGAAGAGATTAGTGAAGAGCGTGCAGAAGTTATAAATGTTAAAGTTATGGAGCGGATTTATCTAGAGAGTCCTTGGTTGATGCCAGGGGATGGGAAATCCGCAGGGACATCTGCCATTGTTCGTCATAGGCTTAGTCTCTGGATCGCTTGCTTCCTAGCGGTATTTTTGTCTAGTGTTCTTTACTTTACTATGTTTAGAACACCTGCTGATATCACTGTGGCTCAAAGTGGAATTGTAGAGACTGGCGTTGCTGGCTCTATGGAATGGACATCCACTTATCCCATTTTAGGCTCTGAAGGTGGGATTATTGAACCGCTTGTAGTAAATATGGGACCTACTCATCCTCAATATTGGATGATGTTATCCATGCTTGGCGTGGGTTTTGCAGTGTTTTCGTTAACCCGGCTGAATCGATATCGCAGATCATAAAGGGTCTATTGATGTATGGCTTAGCTATTGCAGTATATAATAGTGTTAAGAACGATGTAGGAGTCCCTTTATGTAATGATAAGGGGCTTTTTTGTATTCTAATACGCATAAAAGAAGACTTTTTATTTCATCCATGTTACATTAAGAGACAAATACTTGGGTGAAAAGGGGGAGGCAATATGCTAATCGGCTTGATACGCCATGGATTGACGGACTGGAATGCAATTGGAAAGATACAGGGGCAAAGTGATATTCCGCTTAATGATGAAGGACGGATGCAAGCTGCTATGCTTGCTGACCGCTTATTACAAGAGCCGTATCGCTGGGATTATTGCATTACAAGTAACCTTTCCCGGGCAGCAGAGACAGGCAAGATCATCGCTGATAAATTAAATGTACCGTTGCTTGATCCTGATGATCGGATCCGGGAACGTGCCTACGGGCAAGTCGAAGGGCTTACTGCCGCTGAGCGTGAAGAGAAGTGGGGGAAAGATTGGAGTCAGCTTTCACTTGGTCAAGAAACTGACGAACAGCTTCAAGCACGTGCACTTGCCTTTATGGAGGATATTTCTGCGCAGCATCCCAATCGGAACATACTAGTTATATCTCATGGAGGGTTCCTCGCTCAACTGTATACTGCATTTTACAAAGATAAGTATTCTGAGCGAATTGGGAATTTATCCCTGACAATTTTGGAGAAGAAAGAACGGGAATGGAACCCTATTCTATATAATTGTACTCGCCATATCCTGCAAAATCAGCGTTAACCCGTGCATCGGGTTATTTTTTTTGCGCAAAGGGGAATAAAAAGGGCTGTATTTCCCATAATGGTAGTAAAACGGTGAGGCGATAAAATATGAATCTGGCGGATATGCTCACTTATGCAGATATTGGACAGCTGACCGCCATAGCGGGACGCTACCGGTGTGAATGCAAGCAGAATTCCAAACATGACTTGATCCAGAGTATTTTGATTATGCTTGGAAGCAGAAGTTTTATGGAGTCTCATATCCGGGAATGTGCTCCGGAGGATCTACGGTTTCTGAATACATTACTTTTTGATGAACGCAGCTACTTTAGTCTGGAAGATTTGTTGGCTGTAGCTAGACAGGCTTCTTTTGATGCTCCAGAAGGAAAGACCGGAGGCTTCCGAGAAATGGTTTCTCGTTTCAAAAGCGGAGGCTGGCTCTTTAGCGGTTCCTCCCAGCAAACCAGATACTTGTTCCAAGTGCCTAAAGACTTGAAAGAGCGCTTTCGTGAGACGATGAGCGCACATATCAAGGATAAGGTTGCGGTTAGCTCTGAACCAGCCATGTATCGAAATGAAGGAGAATTGTTATTAAGTGATCTGGTTATGCTTCTGAGATATATCAAGGAAAATGAGCCAGAGCTTAATCAGGAAGGGGCAATGTATAGGCGGTATCAGCAAGGAGTGATGAATGCACTTCATATTCCGGAGGATCTTCTTAGCAAAGGCGGCTGGAGATTTGGTTATGGTAGAGCATGTGAGCATTATCCACCTAGATTAGCGCTCCTGTATGATTATGTTCGTCATCGCCGCTGGATCACTGAAGAAGGTTTTCGGCTAAGGCTTACGGCGACAGGAGAGGCAGTGTTAGCCGACGGAAAATGTGACTCGTTGATGCAGATATTCTCTTTTTGGTTAAAACTATATAAGGGGGCTGTACCAAACCTGCCTTCACTTGTGTATTGGGTAAGCATTAGTGCTGGGAATTGGGTGAGCGTACCTTCATTAGTGGATGGTATTGGGTGGTTAATTAAACCGTTCTATTATGACAATGCTGCCTCTATTCTGGAGCAACGAATTATTCGGATGATGGTGCACCTTGGAATGCTTAAATTAGGGGAGACTACTGCTGGTCTCACTGTGATGATGACGCCGTGGGGGATGGAGATAGCCGTGCCTAAACATCTATAGTAGTATGGAGGCATACAAGCAAATACTTATGGGGATTACATACGTAGATGAGGACTTCGCTTTGGTTGTTGATAGGAACAGTAGATGAAGTATTGATCAGAATGGGTAAATATGTAGAACGTAGACAGGATTGTTGAATATGATTTAGTAGGTGCCGTCACTTTTGAAACCGAAAACAAAATCATCTTGATGGATATCAAAATATTAAAGCAATAAGGATCTCTTAAACAGCGGAGGTGTATCGAATGGACAAAATGAAGGCTACGTACGAAGTGATGCTAGGACTTGCGGCAGAAATGGTGTGGGATGAAGCGCTGCGAAAGCGTCGCTCCGACATCTTGCACCGTGAGATTGACACGGCGCTGGCTACAGGAGATAAATTGGCTTTTCGAAATCTTACAGAAGAACTTAAAAGTTTGGCATAAAGAAATGCGCTTAGCGCATTTCTTTTTTTATTAAATAGGTACCTGTTCAACTCACTTTCTGTATCATTTAGAGGTGAAGGGAGACTAGTGAAAATCTAAATCTAGACGTTTGTCCTCCTCTTTCAATATAATGGGATTTATAACATCGGGCAAATTTGTGAAAAGTGGACGCGAAGAAGGATCGCAAATAGGGGGATGACATTAATGAAATTCAGTGATTTTGAAGTTGAACAGTGGGAAGAAAATCGAAAGTTCTATGATACATGTCTCATACCTTTTACAGGATTAAGTGGGTCCGAGAGTCCTCCTGAGACGGTTCAAGCATTAGAAAGATTACGTGATTTTATGGATTTGGTGGAAATACCGTTTAAGGGACGGATTGTAACTTACCCGGCGATTCAGTATGGAGGGGAAGGATATGTCGATCTAATTAATGAGGTTTGCCGAAAAGTCAAATCCAGTGGTTTCCAGTATGCTGTGGTGTTAACCGCAGATATAGCACTTCTGGAACAAGAAATTTTTGAAAGCGATTTAGTACTCTCTCTGCCTATCATTGAGGGCTCTTTGGAAGGTAAGATTAATAGTGATATTGGTCTGAAAATTCAAAAGATGTGGGGACGGTGAGCCTCTTGTAAATGTGACAGAAAATCAACAATTGTAAGTGAAAATCACTTTTTGGCCTGTCACAAATTAGACAATATTCTTGACGGGTTTTAGTGCCTAAGCTATTATTAGGTTGAATCGAAATGGCATGTGATGTATTTCATTGAAAAGATTTGAAAACGGATTATTTATAGTAAGGCATCTCTGATCGGACACCTTAGATACTTTCTTATATCTTGAGAAGGGGGTTATATAACAGTATGAGCAGCCATAATGATCAACAGGATATTTGGCCTGAACAACCACCCAGCCGTAAAGAGATGTCGCGCAGGCAATTTTTGACCTACACGCTAGGTGGCGCTACTGCTTTTATGGGGGCAGGTACAATTCTCCCAATGGTCCGTTTTGTCGTGGACCCAATATTACATAAGAAGGGCGCAGGTGATTTTATAAAGGTTGCTGAAATTAGCAAAATCACCGAAGAGCCCCAAGAGTTTACGTTTGAATTGAAACAGAAAGACGGATGGTACGACAGCACAGCGACGCTGACTGCGTGGATCCGTAAAGACGCAAAGGGTGATATTTATGCGCTTTCACCCATTTGTAAACATTTAGGATGTACGGTTGGATGGAACAATGATAAGGCACATCCGGACGAGTATCACTGTCCTTGCCACGGTGCGCGTTATACCAAACTCGGCAAAAATCTCGAAGTAGCTCCAAAACCGCTTGACCAGTATAAAACGAAATTTGATAACGGGTGGGTTCTTTTGGGTGATATTGTGCCTAATACAGTAGCTAGTGAGGAGGCGTAGGTTCTAATGTTTAAAAATGTCTATAACTGGATTGACGAACGTTTGGATGTTACGCCAATTTGGAGGGACGTGGCCGACCACGAGGTTCCTGAGCATGTTAACCCGGCCCATCACTTCTCTGCGTTTGTGTATTGTTTTGGCGGACTGACCTTTTTTATTACAGTGATTCAGATCTTATCGGGTATGTTCTTAACGATGTATTATGTTCCAGATATTATCAATGCTTATGCAAGTGTTGAGTATTTACAATCAAGTGTTGCCTTTGGACAAATTGTTCGCGGAATGCATCACTGGGGTGCCAGTCTTGTCATCGTTATGATGTTCCTTCATACGATGCGCGTCTTCTTTACAGGCTCTTATAAAGCTCCACGTGAGATGAACTGGGTAGTTGGAATGCTCATCTTCTTCGTAATGTTGGGGCTCGGTTTAACGGGTTACTTATTGCCTTGGGACAATAAAGCTTACTTTGCGACAAAGGTAACACTCGAAATTGCCAACTCTGTTCCGGTGATGGGACCTGTACTGAAAGAGCTTATGCAAGGTGGTACGATTGTTGGTGCAGAAACGTTGACTCGGTTTTTCGCACTGCATGTATTCTTCCTCCCAGCGGTGCTTCTTAGTCTGCTCGTAGGACACTTTATTATGATCCGCAGACAAGGGATTTCTGGACCGTTGTAAGTTAATCTGAGAGAGGAGGAATACGGATGGCACATGGAAACAATTCTAAGGAAAAGGTTGTATATGTCGGTGATACCAGAGTTCGTAAAGGCAATGGATTTATCATACCTCCAGACTATACGGCCTATCCTGGTAAGTCGGAAGCCTTTATCCCTAACTTTCTACTGAAAGAATGGATGGTTGGTGTCGTTGTACTTGTAGGAATATTAGTGCTTACTATTTCAGAGCCTGCGCCGCTAGGGTTTCCAGCGAATGCGAGTGCTACAGTTATTCCAATTCCTGACTGGTATTTCTTGTTTCTTTATCAGTATTTGAAGCTTCCTTATGCTTCTGGTGATTATATCGTTCTGGGTACATTAGGAGTGACAGGTGTAGCTTTTGGTTCACTTCTTCTAGCTCCATTTCTTGACACGGGCAGAGAACGTCGCTTCTACCGTAGACCGATCGCTTCATCTTTGATGTTCTTATCACTTGCGGCGATTGTGTACTTGACGAATACGGCTTGGACGGAATACAAACATGAAATGGCTGAGACTGGACAAATTCCTGAAGATGTTCAGCGGGAAGAGAAGGCGGCAGAGAATAGGGCGAAGGGGCTTCCAACCTCGAGTGCAGTTAAAGCAAAGGAAGTAGCGATTGTAGATAAGGATGATCCGGCTATGGGGCTGTTTAAGCAAGCTACTTGCATCTCTTGTCATGCGGCGGATTTGAAAGGGGCAGGCGGGCCTTCACTTCGCGGCGTTGGGGACACCCATGATAAAGAAGCAATCCTTACTATTATAAAAGAGGGTCAAGGGCAGATGCCGAAGATGTATGATACTGCTCTGGGAGCGGGGCTTTCGGATCAAGACATTGATGCCTTGGCAGACTGGCTTGCCAAACAAAAAAGCGAACAGTAAAATAATAATTACGCAAAACCTGATCGAAACTGCGGTCAGGTTTTTGTATGTCTAAATGTAAAGTTGCCATTACTTGGGAGGTTAATGATCTGTATGTCCGTTCTTGATAAACTGTTTAAGGACCGAGGAATCATTTGGTTGTTATTTATTGTGAATCTTCTCGGTACCATTTATGGCTACATATGGTATGGCAATCAATTGGAGTTCACAGCGGCTAACTTTCCGCTTTGGTTGCTCCCATTTGTTCCAGACAGTCCAACCGCGAGCTTGTTCTTTACCTTGGCGCTGTTGCTAATGCTCTTTCCTCCAAAAAGCTATACGGGAAACAATGTAAGGGAGCTTATTGAGGCGTTAGCAGTGGTGACTTCTGTGAAGTATGGGATTTGGGCAGTAAGTATGATTTTTGCTGGAGGTTATCAAGGAGATATTCTAGTCTGGAAAGACTGGATGCTGGTGGTCTCTCATTTGGGGATGGCGGTAGAAGCTTTGATCTATGCACGATTCTTTTCTTTCCGCAAAATGATTCCGCTAGCGCTATTCTGGACCCTTGCTAACGATATGCTGGACTATTCTTATGGAATATACCCATGGTTACCTTCTGTACTGAATGATGATGTCACACAGGTGCAATACTTCACGATGGCGCTTACGGTGTTTAGTGTGATTGTTGCTTGGTTGTTTAGTAGTAGACAAAGACCAGTAGACTCTATCTATCAGTTTAAGAATAGGTTCTAGTAAGCAGTTCTAACCCTTGTCCCCCTGCCATACATTTAGAATTATAAGAAGTATAAGTTTTATACTATACTTTATCTTTATAATTTTACGAGAAACGAATATCGTCTTTAAAAGACGAAAACGTCGTTTCTTCTTAGGTAGGAGGGGGATGTCTCATGCTCCGAGGGAGATATTATGTGTTGGTTATTCTAGTATTTTGCTGGTTACTGACCAGCATGAATGTTGAAAAAGCTTCAGCAGCGCAAGGGAATGCTGGTGAAGGTTCTGGCAAGGTTTTGAAGCAAAGCGCCGACGTTAGTTCGGGCAACGGTTTGACAGTGATAAGTGGAAAGACTGGAGCACAGCAGCTAGAACAAGCCGCTGAGGCATTGTATGGGTATGTCTTGGAAGGGGATGTGATGAAGGTCCGACAAGAGACCGAAGAGATCTCTAGGATCATGGTGTCCTCTTCTTTTGAAGGAATGACCTCTGTAGAGGGCATTAATGCGTTGTCAGGGGTCATTATGGACCTAAAGTCTGCTGTGGCAAGTGCAAAAGTATCCCAGCAGCAATTAGAGGCTACAGCTACCAGGTTACGATTAGCTGCCAACAGTCTGAGTCAACCCGGACAGCCCATTTGGCTTCAGTATTATAAGCTAATCCGCGAGGATTTAAATGCGATGGAGCAAAGTGGTGCTACAAATGATCTGGCGGGATGGAAAACGGCTGTAGAGAGGCTACAGGGTAGGTACGAAAATATCAGGCCAGCGGTGATCGTCTCTCGGAAACCTGAAGTTGTAAATGCTTTTGATTCTTGGCTCTCTTACGCCGCAGGTATTCCTTCTTCCTCACAAAAAATCGAACGGGCCCGGTTGCTTGAAATTGTGTCTTATGGTCAGGATACTGTGCGGGTAATGTTCGGAAAAGAGAAGGATGAGCCGGCTTTGTCAGTACCCCTGGCCTCACAAGAATTTGGGATTTGGGGAGGACTAGCCGCAGGGTTTATTATCGCTGTATTAGCTTATGCGGGTTATCGTAAGTACCGTGGAGAGAATCAGAACTTCAAACCAATTTAGTGGAATGCTTATATAAATAAGTAAAAGGAGCGGGGAAGAGTCCCCCGCTCCTTTTTTTAACGAATTAGAAATTATTTATTTGGGGCCCCCGCAAAGTACCTGAGTACGCATCGAAGCAAGGCCACACTTTGTGGGGATATTTTATGTTTCTCTGAATCCCTCGCCTTGTACGTCGTGCACATCGCTAATAATTACGAACGCGTGCGGATCAATCGATTTGACCAGTAAACTAAGACGGCGAATTTCCTGCCTTGAAACTACACAGTACACCATATGTTTGGCTTGCTTAGAATACGCACCGATTGCGGGGATGAGTGTTACACCTCGTTCTAGTTCAGCAGTTATTAGATCAGCAATTTGGGGTGCCTCATCACTAATGATTGTAAAAGCTTTGGCGGCATATGCGCCTTCTTGGATAAAATCGATGACACGCGATGCGATGAACACTGCAACGAGTGTGTATAGAATTTTTTCTTTGGGAATATAGAAGATGGAAGAGCCAATAATGAAAATGTCGATGGCCAGAATAATCTGCCCCATGCTCCAGCCGAAATTCCGTCCCAAAATTCTTGCCACAATGTCTACGCCACCTGTAGTGCCACCAAAACGGAACACAATCCCAAGTCCGGTTCCAAGGGTTACCCCTGCGTATAGCGCAGCAAGAATAAAGTCATGTTCGGTACTGAAAGGGACAATCCATCCAGCAGAGATCAATCTTTCGAAGATCCACAAGAAAAGGGACAAAGATCCGATTCCTACCCCTGTGTATACAATTTGGCGGCCACCCAGGACTTTCCAACCGAGCAGAAACAATGGGAGATTGATTAGAAGTGTTGTTAAAAAGATTGGAATGTCAAAGGCATAATTAAGCAGCAGTGTGATTCCCGTTACGCCACCTTCCATTAGTTGACTGGGAATGATGAAATACAATAGTCCGAATGCATATACTGCGGTTCCGAGCATGATAGGGGCAACTGTTTTGCTGATTGAAATTACCTTGTTTGAATTCATGGAATCCCTCGTTAGGCCTTGTTAAGGCAGTTTTTCTTTTCCTATAATAAGTATACCTTTTCTTGCGGGTGTTAAAATATTCAAAAAAGATTTGTCTTCAAAACGTCTTTACGATAACATAGGGGCAAACAGAAGGCAAGATATATAGAGGGGGCAAAGATACATTTTATGGACAAAAGTCTTGGTGACATTCAGCGTGAAGTAGACGCTTATATATCGCAATTTAAAGAAGGGTACTTCAGTCCGCTGTCTATGTTAGCCCGCATGTCCGAGGAAGTCGGAGAGTTGGCGCGGGAAGTCAATCATGAATTCGGTGAGAAGCCGAAGAAGTCTGATGAAGCAGAGAATTCTATAGAGCTTGAACTGGGAGATATTTTGTTTATTACGGTTTGTTTTGCAAATTCTCTTGGGATTGATCTGACTGAAGCACATAATAAGGTCATGCATAAGTTTAATACCCGAGACGCTGGTCGTTGGACACCAAAAGACACCGATTAGGCCTCTATAACATATGCTGTACCAAACGAACGGGATTTAGCCGTGAGGATGGTGAGGATATGGATCAAAGGGATTATGTAAGAGAAGCTTATCGCTCTATATTGCGTAGTGACTTTGCAGAAGCTATTGTATGCTTTGAAGCCGCGATTGCAGCAAGTCCGGCTGATGCTGAAGTCAGATATCGTTGTTCCATAACGTATGCCCGCAGTGGTATGCTAGATAAAGCTTTAGTTCATGCTCAGGCGGCTATGAAGTTAGATGGCAGCAAACCTGAGTATAGTCTACATCTACAGCATCTTCAAGCTATGATGCATGTACAGGAAGCTAAGCGGTTGATAGAAGATGAAGATAACAAAACTCGTAACCCGTATCATCCGATTACACTACTTAAAGAGGCCATCACCCTTGATCCATTATATGGGGATGCTTATGTATGGCTTGCCATCGCACATAGTCGGGTGAATGAACATATGCAGGCTATGGCCGCCTTGAAAGAAGTGATTTCTTTACATCCGGATGATTCTGGGTTGCGAGAATTGATGGTAGACCTTCAGAAATCCATACAATCGTATATGCAGTAACTATATAACTAGTGAAAGCGAGGATGAAAAGATATGAGCAACAAGATCAGAGTTATCGTATCCGGTGCAGGCGGGAGAATGGGTAAAGAGGTTGTTAAACTTGTGCTGCAGGACGAAGAGTTGGAACTAGCGGCTGCGGTAGATCGTTCCACAATGGATATAGATGCAGGCCGTCTAGTAGGTCTCGAAGACTCAGGAGTTATTGTAACTTCAGATCTTGAGGCTGCCCTCGCGGGAAGCCACGGAGATGTTGTGGTCGATTTCACTACACCACAATCAGCGTATATGAATACAGTCCTAGCCATTAAATATGGAGTGCGTCCGGTTATCGGTACAACCGGATTCACACCGGAGCAAATTGTGGAACTGGACAAGCAGTGTCAAGACCAGGGGATAGGTGGACTTATTGCTCCGAACTTCTCCATAGGGGCTATTCTGTTGATGAGATTTGCGGCTCAAGCTTCAAAATACTTTCCACATCTGGAGATTATCGAGTATCATGGTGACCAAAAACTGGATGCTCCATCCGGAACTGCAGTCAAAACAGCAGAGATGATTTCAGAAGTACGGGAAGAGCTTCGTCAAGGAAACCCTAAAGAAGAAGAAACGATTGAGGGTGCACGTGGGGGTTACTATAATGGATTCCGGATACATAGTGTCCGTCTTCCTGGTGTGTTTGCCCAAGAAGAAGTGATTTTTGGTGGGTTCGGACAATCCTTAAAAATCCGGCATGATTCTTATGAGCGAGCTGGCTATATGCCAGGCGTTAAGATGGGTATTCAAAAGGTAATGGGATACACTGGCTTGATCTATGGATTTGAGCACTTTATAGAATAGACAGGGGAGAACACCATGTTAAAGATCGCATTTATTGCACATGATCGAAAAAAAGATGAAATCGTAAATTTTGTATTAGCCTATGAGCATGTATTTGTAGGTCATGAACTATTTTCTACGGGGACTACTGGCCAAAGGATCATGGATGTGACTAGCTTGAAGATTCATCGCTATATGTCAGGACCATTGGGTGGAGATCAGCAAATTGGTGCAATGGTAGCCCAAGATGAATTGGATCTTATTATTTTCTTGCGCGACCCATTAATGGCACAGCCACATGAACCAGATATTACAGCTTTACTTCGTCTATGTGACGTATATGGTATCCCTGTAGCAACGAATATCGCAACAGCTGAGGTGCTTGTGAAGGCAATTGATCGTGGTGACTTTGCTTGGCGTGAACTCGTCCATAAATACAAACCAGGTGTTGATGAATGAAGCTGGACATTCTTGTATTTGGAGCTCATGCGGATGATGCGGAGATCGGAATGGCAGGTACGATTGCGAAGCATACCGCTGCAGGACTAAAAGTAGGTCTGTGTGATTTAACAGCTGCGGAAATGTCCTCGAACGGTACTGTAGAGCTACGCAAGGAAGAGGCACAGCAAGCTGCTGATCTGCTTGGCGTTTCTGTGCGGACGAATTTAGGTTTATCTGACAGAGGTCTGTTTATAACAGAAGAGCATGTGGCCGCTGTGACAGCAGAAATTCGCCGGTTTGCTCCTGCGATTGTTTTTGCTCCTTATTGGGAAGATCGTCATCCGGATCATATAGCATGCAGTAAGCTAGTAGAAGAGGCTGTTTTTAATGCTAAACTACGTAAATATATGCCGGACAAGCCGGCAGTTCCGGCTCCACAGCTGTTTCTTTATTTTATAAATGATCTAGGACGTACGGATCTTATTGTAGATGTTACTAAACAATATGGGCTGAAGGAGCAGGCGTTGTCCTGCTATCGCTCCCAGTTCACCAAGCCGCTCGGTGCCGATGCTGTATCCACACCGCTAACGGAAGGTTATATTGAACGTGTTCGTTCCAGAGACATGTTGCTTGGACAGCGGAGACTTATTCCCTATGCGGAAGGGTTTGCAACAAAAGTTCCCTATGCAGTAGATCTGTTTACTGCAGGGGATCAAACTATATAAGGTATAGAAGGGGACGGAATATGGATCGTTTGAAAATAGGCATCACTTGTTATCCGTCTCTTGGCGGCTCAGGTGTAGTAGCGACTGAATTAGGAAAACTCTTGGCCGAGAAGGGACATGAAGTTCATTTTATTACACACAGCATTCCGTTTCGGTTAGGGAAATTCCAGAAAAATATATTTTACCATGAGGTAGAGGTTAATGATTATTATGTATTCAAATATCCTCCTTATGACTTAGCGCTTGCTACGAAGATGGCTCAGGTTGCCAAAATGCAGAATTTAGATCTGTTTCATGTTCATTACGCCGTTCCACATGCTGTTTGTGCTTTCCTTGCTAAGCAGATGCTTGGTAATGATATAAAAGTTGTAACGACTTTGCATGGCACTGATATTACGGTACTTGGACAGGATGAATCGCTAAAAGATCTAATCCGTCTTGGAATTAATGAAAGTGATGCCGTAACAGCCGTATCGAAGGATCTCATTAGAGAAACTCGAGAAGTGCTGGATATTACGCGTGAGATTGACCTCACTTATAACTTCGTTGATCATCGTGTCTATTATCCACGGGATGTATCGAATCTGCGAGAAGATTTTGCTTCTCCTGAGGAGAAGATCTTGATGCACATCAGTAACTTCCGCCCAGTTAAAAGGGTAAGCGATGTTGTCGATATCTTTGCTAAAGTGAATCGTGAAATCCCTTCACGTCTGCTGCTTGTTGGTGAAGGGCCAGATCTTCCAAAGATTCAAGCTAAGATCAGTGAAATGGGTCTGGATGATAAAGTCCGCTTTTTAGGAAGACAGGATGAGATTGCTCAAGTTATTTCGTTGGCTGATCTTCTTCTGTTACCTTCTGAGAAGGAAAGCTTTGGTCTGGTCGCCCTGGAAGCGATGGCCTGTGGTGTTCCGACTATAGGTTCTCAAACCGGAGGCATTCCGGAGCTCATAGAACATGGCAAGACAGGATTCATTGCTCCAATTGGTGATACAGAAACTATGGCGAAATATGCAATCAAACTCCTATCGGATGATCGCATGGTGGAGCAGTTCAGACAAGCTTGTCTGGAAACGGCCTGCAAAGATTTCTGTAAGGATTCGATTACAAGTCAGTATGAGGATATATATTACCGTGTGCTCGGGCGCAAGGTACCTAGACTGGATACAGTCAGGGGGTAAGGAGTTCGTAATGAAATGGAAAATGGCACCATCTGCTATGGCTCTTGCGGCGGAAAATGTAATTTCTGAGCTAACGCAAAACGGCCATGAGGCTTTTTGGGTTGGAGGCTGCATTCGCGATGAGCTATTGGGTAGGCCAGTGCATGATATGGATATTACAACTTCAGCAGTGCCGGATGAAGTGATAGCCATCTTCGCACGCAGTATTCCCACAGGACTAGCACATGGGACGGTCACTGTGCTTCAGGATGGGCATGGATTTGAGGTGACGACATACCGAACTGAAAGCGGATATGTCGATCATCGTCGTCCGGACCATGTTGAATTTGTTAGCGATGTGAAGGAAGATCTTCGTCGTCGTGATTTTACGATTAACGCAATATGCTGCGGGCTGGGTGGAGATTTGATTGATCCCTTCGGAGGCGAGAAGGATCTAGCTCTCCGTGTGATCCGCTGTGTGGGTGATGCAGAGGAACGGTTCGATGAAGATGCGCTTCGCATGCTTCGCTGCGTTCGTTTCGCATCGGTGTTAGATTTCTCCATCGCTAAGAATACGTGGAGGGGGCTACTGCGCCAGCGAGATAAGCTGGCGCATATTGCTGTGGAGCGTGTCCGCGCGGAGCTGGATCGCATCGTAGAGGGGCCGCATCCTCGGCGCGGCCTTGCTATGCTAGCGCGCTGCGAGCTGCTCGCGCGCGGCAAAGCCCCGTTCCCCTGGACCGGAACCGATCTAGCGGCTGCTGCCGCCTTAACGGCCGGGATAGGGGAACTGGAGAGCGCCCACCTGCGGTGGGCGCTTCTCCTCCATGCCCTGAAGCAGTCGGCCCAGGAGGCCGATGAGCTGCTGCGGGCATGGACGTTCTCTGGGACGACGCGTACCAGCGTCGTCCAGGTACTGCGGGTCCGCGAAGCTTGGACCGCTGCCCTGGAGGCTGTGCCGCCGGGGGAGGGCGGCACGGATCTACTGCGGCGGCGCTTCCTCGCCGCCGTGCTGACCTTCGGCGTGGAAGCCGCCGAAGGGTGGCTCTCGCTGCTGGCGATCCTGCCAGCAGATGCCCTTCCCGCTGCGAATCAGCCAGCGGAAGCGGAAGTCTCACCCGCTGTCACCAACCCAGTGGTGCCTGCAAAAGAGTGGATCGCACAAATGCCACTGAAGAGTCTCTCGGAGCTTGCTGTTACAGGCAATGAGTTGGCGGAAGCGCTTGAGAAACGTCCAGGACCTTGGCTTGGCAATATGCTGAGTGCACTTCTGCAGGCGACTGCTTCGGGAGATCTTCTTAACAATAAACAAGAATTGCTGCTTGAAGCAAAAAGGATGGATGGACATGAGCTATGAAAAAGCGCTGTCGCTAACCGGATTGAAGCAGGAAGCTTCTGATTCGAATTGGCTAGACAGCGTTCAGCTCCTAGAGTCTGTCGTATCTACTCAGGAGGAAGCCAAACGATTGGCGGAAAACGGTGCGCCAGAAGGAACAACCGTAATCGCTGAAGAACAGACCGGTGCTAGAGGGCGAATGGGTAGGAAATGGTTTTCTCCTCGTGGCAAAGGCATTTGGATGAGTATTGTATTGCGTCCGAATTTACCTTTGTTACAGACTCCTAAGTTAACACTGCTTGCTGGGGTTGCTGTCTGTAAGGCAATTCGCCGTGTAACCGGAGTAGACGCCGGGATTAAATGGCCAAATGATTTGCTTGCAGGCGGTCGAAAGATATGTGGAATTTTGCTCGAGTCTTCGCTAAGAGAAGGAGAGCTTCATTATTGCATCGCCGGGATTGGAATTTCTGCGAACTTGACTGAAGACGATTATCCTGATCACCTGAAGGAAGTAGCGACTTCTCTTCGGATTCAGCGGGGCGGTGTCCCTATTGACCGTTCGGAGCTGGTAAGAGCTGTATTGAATGAGTTAGAGCTGCATTACAATCTATACATGGAACAAGGTTTTAAACCTATCAAAGAGCTGTGGGAGTCGATGTCAGTTACTTTGGGTCGCCAAATCGCTCTGAATAGCCCTCAGGGACGCACTGAAAGCGTTGTGGTAGGTTTGGATGAGTTAGGTGGACTAATCCTTAAAAACAGCGCAGGAGAGATTTCTAGCGTATGCTCAGGTGAAATCGAGCTTTTATAAATCTTTTTTTATATGACAGGGTGTCATCCCCTGTCATATTTTTTTCGTGTATTTCCGAGTCCTTTTTGTTATACTATGGTGCAGAGGCGGTATCGTTTTGCGAACTGTACTCTTGATCTGATGAACTTATAATGGTTTTATTATTGGAATCACCTTCATAACTGCGTTAGACGGTTACGTTGGATTCTGCTCTGAGCCGTAAGGACCGAGACAGAAGGGACGATCGCGAGTGACTCTTTTTTGCCCTTCGGACCTTTTTAGCAAATCGTTGCTAAAAGGTTTTTTTGTTGCGATTTTTACGGGGATGTAATTTCAAAAAGGAGGACGAAGAGAGAAATGGCAAACAAACAAGCACTTAATATTGTGAAAATGAAAAAAATGAAAGCAGATGGTGAGCGGTTAAGCATGCTGACTGCTTATGATTACCCATCTGCTCTACTTGCTGAAGAAGCCGGTATCGATCTTATTCTGGTGGGTGACTCCCTGGGGAATGTGGTACTTGGATATGATACAACTTTACCTGTTACGATTGACGATATGGTCTACCACACTCGTTCGGTAACTCGGGGCGCACAAAAAACATTCATTGTGGCAGATATGCCATTTATGACCTACCACGGAAGTATAGATGAAACCTTGCGGGGTGTGCGCAGACTGATGCAGGAAGGGCGGGCTCATGCCGTCAAAATGGAAGGCGGGCTCGAAATTTGTGAGACTGTTACTGCGGTTGTAGCTGCGGGAGTTCCTGTGCTGGGGCATATTGGACTTACACCACAATCGGTAAATATGATTGGTGGCTACCGCATTCAAGGTAAGGACGCCAAAGATGCAAAACGTCTGATGAATGAAGCTAAGGCCCTTGAAGCGGCAGGTGCTTTTGCAGTGGTACTGGAGCTGGTGACAGAAGAAGTAGCACAAGCGATTTCTGAGGCACTGAGCATTCCGACCATTGGAATTGGTGCAGGCCGTTATTGCGACGGTCAGGTATTGGTTTTCCATGATTTGCTACGTTATGCCTCACCCTACCGTGAGAAACGTTTTGTCAAAACCTACGCGGATGTGGGTAATGTAATTCGTGAGGGTATCAGCCAATATGTACAAGAAGTGAAGGACCGTTCGTTCCCAGATGAAGGCCATGTTTTTAAGGCGGATGAAACCGTTCTGGAATCTTTATACGGCGGCGCCGGAAAGGATGGGGAATAAAATGAGAGTCGTCAGAAGCGTTAAGCAGCTGCGCGAGGCCTTGGAATATATGAGACAAGGTGGGCATACCCCGATTGGGTTTGTTCCAACCATGGGATACCTGCATGAAGGACATGCCAGTCTGCTTCGGCGGGCAGGAGAAATGAGCAACACGGTCGTCATGAGCATATTTGTGAACCCGCTGCAGTTCGGACCGAATGAGGATTTTGATTCCTATCCGCGCGATGAAGAGCGTGATTTGGAGCTTGCGGAACGCGAAGGTGTCGATATTGTATTTATCCCCAGTGTGGAAGAAATGTATCCACAGCCTACCCGGACTACTGTCTCGGTATCAGAGCTTACCACTCGACTTTGTGGGGCTTCGCGTCCAGGGCATTTTAATGGCGTAACAACAGTTGTTAATAAACTATTCAATATCGTGCAGCCAGATTATGCTTTCTTCGGGCTAAAGGATGCTCAGCAAGTAGCTGTGCTCCGCAGAATGGTATCTGATTTGAATATGAATATTGAAATTGTACCTTGCCCTATCGTTCGTGAAGGAGATGGACTTGCACTTAGCTCGCGTAACGTATTCTTATCTCCAGAGGAACGTTCTCAAGCACTGGTGTTATCTCGTTCCTTACGTGAAGCACGTCAGTCCATTGAAGAAGGAAAAGTAACAACCGTTGCTGAAGTGCGGCAATTGTTGACCTCGGTTATTTCCAGCTCTCCTTTGGCGGTCATTGATTATGCGGAAATACTGACTTTCCCTAATCTGGAAGGCTTAGAGAACGAAGTTTTATTAACGGATGTAAATGGGGAAATTATTATAGCGCTTGCCGTGAAGTTTGGCAGAACGCGCTTAATTGACAATAATGTATTTATTCCAAAGGAGGTTGCCGCTCTTGTTTAGACATATGATGAAATCCAAAATTCACCGCGCGACGGTGACAGAAGCGAATTTGAATTATGTGGGAAGTATTACCATTGATGAGAACTTAATGGAAGCGGCAGATATTCTTGAGAATGAAAAAGTGCAGATCGTGGACAACAATAATGGTTCACGGTTAGAAACTTATGTTATTCCAGGGCCCCGCGGCAGTGGTGTGATCTGCCTAAATGGTGCAGCTGCGCGTCTTGTTCAACCGGGAGATACAGTAATTATTATTTCGTATGCGATGCTGTCTTCGGAAGAACTGGAATCGCATAAGCCAACGGTGGTATTCGTGGATGAGAACAACAGACCAGTGAAGCTGGCTGATCATGAATTGCATGCTACAATCGCTTAAATTATGGACTTACGCCATGTAATGAATGGCAGGGATGAAAGACCCCGTTCTCGCAGAAAATGAAGTCAGGCAAGCTGAACTGATTTCATCTTCAGTAAGGGGGGATAGCCCATGTTTCAACATTTGTTTGCTGAAATGAACAAGGTGCTTCAGGAGATCGTTACAGATTACCCTACAGCGGAGGGTGCCCGCCGGAATGAGCTTTTATGCAATTATAATATGCTGCATCGACTTAGTGATAAAGTGATGGATGAATGGCTGGCCTTTGCAGAGAAGCTAAGTCACTTTCGTGAAAGTGTAGATTTTACGACGGTGGTTGAAGAGGAAGTGCCAGAGCAGGAAGCACCCGAGCTGTGCATGGATACTTTTGTTAGAGGTCAAGGGTATTATAAGCTGCTGATGTATGGGAAATGTATTGAACAGTTTAAGGAAGTTATTGTGCAATATCCGGATAGCTTGGCTGCTCGATTATATTTAGCCATCTCTTACCTGCAGGAAGGGGAGGGGGAAGCTGCTTGGAGCCATCTGAACCATATGCTCGGTTTGATACGGGAAACCAAGCTGAAGGCAATGGTTTATAACGCTTTAGGTTGCATCAGGGCCTCTCAAGAACGGTTCAATGAAGCGCAAGAGCTGTTTGGCCTTTCTTTGCAACTTGACCCGGCACTTCCTGAACCAACCGTTAATTTGGAGGTTTGCCGCCGCCGGGGAGGTAAGCTTCATTTCGGAAATCAGCTTGTTTCATTATTGTAAATTATTACGTTTACGGTTTATTATTCCGTATTTTCATTCAAGCGATGCATCCCCTGAACCAGTGGTGTGCATCGCCTTTTTTCGCAACTTCTGTTATGCTGATTAAGAGTCTCAATTGAAAGGGAATAGAATTATAATGAAATTTGCCGTGCTTGATTTTGAAACAACGGGAACCCAATCCGTGGGTGAAATTATCCAGGTTGGCCTTGCAATTATAGAAGAAGACCGGTCCATCTCCCGGGTATATGGTTCCTACGTCAAGCCCGGAACACCGATACCTCCTTTTATAACTGGTCTAACGGGGATTACCGACGATGATGTAAAGGATGCACCTGAGCTGGATGAGATGATGATGGAGCTTGTCCCACTCTTGGATGATGTTGTGCTTGTAGGGCATAATGTCGCATTCGACTTCCATTTTTTGCAAAATGCTTTAGACCGGTGTGGGTATTTACCATTTCAAGGGCGGATTTTAGATACGATTGATTTTCTGAAAATCTGCTTTCCTTCCCTCACATCCTATCAACTAGGATCAGTTAGTGCACATTTTGGAGTGACGCATGATCGTCCGCATCAGGCAGACAGTGATGCACTCGCAACTGCTCTTGTATTGCTGAAATGTCTAGAGGAGCTCTACGATTTGCCTCTGCTGACGATTCAGAGACTCTGTGAGCTGTTTACGGAAGAGGATAGTGATCTGGGTTGGTATTTTGATGGTCTGCTGCGTGAACGGGAAGCGGAGACGCTTCAGCCCGAAGGTGATCTGACCTTCTATCGTCAATTAGCGCTTGCTGTAGGAGACTGGAACGAATTAGCTCCACCTCGAGACGAGCATGCTGAGAATCCACTACACAATTTATCTTTTACAGATTATATGGATGAAGTAACGAAACGACTTAAAGAAACTTTGCCACAGTATGAAAGCCGGGAAGCTCAGGATATTATGATCAATGAGGTGATGACGGCACTTGCCGAAGACAAGCATCTATTGATCGAAGCGGGGACAGGAACCGGTAAATCCCTTGGTTATTTATTGCCTGCCATTTACCAAAGCGTACGCACTAATGAAAAAGTCATGGTCAGCACTCATACTATTAATCTGCAGGATCAATTGCGTGAGCGTGATATTCCATTGTTAACACAGGTAGTTCCTTTTCCATTTAAAGCTGCAATTTTTAAGGGCAGAGGGCATTATTTGTGTCTTCGTAAGTTCGAACATAAAATTAATAAAAAAGACTTTATAAGTCCGAGGGAAGATGCGCTTACTGCGGCTCAGATGATCGTTTGGCTGACACAAAGTGAATCAGGAGATGACGAAGAGCTCAATCTAAGTGGACGTGGCGGAGATTTTTGGGAGACGGTGGCAAGCGATACCGATTCTTGTCTGGGTCGCTCGTGTCCTTGGTTCCGTAAGTGTTATTATCATCGGGCTAAGCATGAAGCTGGTATTGCAGACGTGGTCATTACGAACCACTCTAAGCTTTTCGCAGATGTTAAGGCTGGGCATCAACTACTTCCGGCTTATGAACATCTTGTAATAGATGAGGCCCATCATCTGGAGGACGTCGCTGGCAAGCATTTAGGCATGCATATGAAGCATTTCACGGTGGCACATACACTATCGCGTCTTTATAAGGATAGTCGAAATGGCCAGCTTCCTACACTTCGCCAAATGCTTCAGTCATCAGGCAGTGAGGAAGCTTCTGAATGGAGCGGAGTGATCGATAGAATCTATCCGGACCTGCTTACCGTAAAAGAAACCTGGGATCTGCTTAGTGATAAACTATTCAGCCTCTTGCCGGAACGTAGCGATGCAGCGGCGGGAGAAGCTGGCCAGTTAGTTATGCGGCTACTTCCTACCCGTAAACCGAAAGAATGGGATGAATTGGTTGCTTTAGAGAATACTATGAATCTGACATTAAGCGAAATTATCCGTAAAGGTGATAAAATGCTTAATGAGATGCGAGATCAAGAAGGTCAATCCTCCTCAGATAGTCTAGTTACCGATATTAGCGGCTTATTTAAGGATTTAGCTTCTATACGTGAGCAAGTACGGTTTTTTATGGGATTAAATGATGAGAATGTAGTATATTGGCTGGAGGCGAATGGAAATTATCGCAGTAAATCGCTACAGCTGTATGCCGTTCCTGTTGATGTTAGTACTCAGCTTAAGGAGCTGTTTTTCGACAAGAAGAAAAGTATCGTACTGACTTCGGCGACACTCTCTGTCGATAAATCTTTCCAGTTTATGATTGATAATCTCGGACTTAATGAAGCTGCGGAAGAGGGGCGTCTGATGACATCACTCCTGCCTTCTCCCTTTAAATATCGGGAGCAGGCGCTGTTAGTTATTCCGCGGGATTTCCCTAGTGTGAAGGGTAGTGTAGGCGATGCCCGATTTGTCGATACACTCGTACAGTCACTAGCAGAAGCAGCTATTACAACACGTGGGCGGATGCTTGTCCTGTTTACTTCTTACAAGATGCTACGCCAGGTTTATGATCCTCTGAAAGAGGCTCTAGCCTCACAAGAGATCACGGTGTTAGGTCAAGGCGTGGAGGGGGGCAGCCGTAGCAAGCTGATCCGCCGTTTTCAGGACAGTGCAGCTTCTGTACTGTTAGGAACAAGCAGCTTTTGGGAGGGTGTAGATATTCCAGGTGAAGCATTAACATGCTTGGCCATCGTGAGGCTCCCATTTCAACCGCCAAACCACCCCCTAGCGGAAGCGAAGTCTGAGTTATTACAAGCCCAGAAAAAGAATCCGTTCATGAAGTTGTCTGTTCCTCAGGCGGTTATTCGCTTCAAGCAAGGATTTGGGAGGCTGGTACGGACAGCGCAAGATCGGGGTATTGTTATTGTGTATGACACAAGGGTGATCGAATCTCACTATGGGAAGTATTTCCTCTATTCGTTGCCTGGCCCGAAAATGGAGCATATGCTTACGGATCAAATGGTTCCTCGTATAGCGGAGTGGTTGGAAGACGGAGGCGTTTCTTGAAAAAAACGTCATCGATCTTATTAATCACTCTACAAGGAAGGGCGGTATAAGAATACCGCTCTTCCTTGAGACGAGGTGCAGATATTTCGATAGGAATTGAACAGAATATCACTTAAATTAGGAGGTAAATTATGAAATCGGATAAAATATCAGAAGCCGTTGTTCGCAGACTTCCTGTGTACTTGCGTTTCTTGAATGATCTCCAGAAACGTGAAATATTAACCGTTTCCTCACAAGAACTAGGACAAAAACTTGATTTGAATCCTGCTCAAATTCGTAAAGATTTAGCTTATTTTGGAGACTTTGGTAGAAAAGGTATCGGGTATGACGTAACTTATCTTATTGAAAAAATCCGTCATATTCTGAAGCTGGATCAACAATTGAATGTGGCTTTAGTAGGAGCCGGTAACCTTGGACATGCATTATCGAATTACAATGCTTATCTGAAAGATACTATGAAGATTACCGCTATATTTGACTCCTATGCACCTAAGGTAGGGCGGAAAATCAACTCTCTTACCGTTCAACCGATGGAGGAGCTTGGTCAGACGGTTCGTGAGCAAGGTATTCGAATTGGGATAATTACTGTGCCTGATTCAGAAGCGCAGAATGTAGCAGATATTCTCATTGAGTCTGGTATTGAGGCGATTTTGAATTTTGCACCAGTGATTCTAAAAACACCATCGAATATCCGGGTTCATGCTGCCGATTTTACAACGGATTTGCAAAGCCTTGCTTATTATTTGAAAGACGGAAAGGAAGAAACCGGAAATGAAGAGCAGTAAAACGATAATTAAGGGCGGGCGTTTTCTTATTCCGGGAACGGATGAGCCGGTTCTGAATGGATATATGACTATTGAAGATGATTTGATCACTTACATAGGAAAAAAAGAGCCTTTAATGGAAGATGATGTGCAAGTTGTTGATGGCAGTCGTCTGCTGTTTATGCCAGGTCTGGTAAATACACATGGCCATGCCGCAATGTCATTGCTTCGTGGTTATGGAGATGATTTAGCACTTCAGGTGTGGCTTCAAGAGAAGATGTGGCCGATGGAAGCGAAGTTCACTGGAGAAGATGTATACTGGGGAACCTCCTTGTCGGTACTGGAAATGCTAAAAGGTGGTACTACAACCTTCTTGGATATGTACGATCATATGGACCGAGTAGCAGAGGTAGTCGAATTATCAGGCATCCGTTCCGTACTGATGAGAGGCGTAATTGGCTTATGTCCAGAGGAAGTACAAAATCACAAGCTTGCGGAAGCGATTTCTTTTGCACGAAATTGGCATGGTAAGGCTGATGGTAGAATTACGACGATGATCTCGCCACACGCCCCATATACTTGCCCACCGGACTTCTTTGTTAAGTTTGTACAAGCGGCACATGATTTGGATTTACCGATGCATACCCATATGTCCGAGACCAAACGCGAAGTGGAGCAGAATGTGGTGGATTACGGACTTCGGCCTGTAGCGCATTTAGAGAAGCTTGGAATGTTCACACGTCCGTCTATTGTTGCACATGGCGTTCATTTGAATGATGAAGAGATCGAGATACTGGCTCGTCATGATGTAGGCGTGTCTCATAACCCAGGAAGTAATCTGAAACTGGCTAGTGGAGTGGCTCGGGTTACGGATCTTCTAAAGGCTGGTGTGAAGGTGTCACTGGGTACAGATGGTGCGGCAAGCAATAATAACCTGGATATGTTTGAAGAGATGCGTCTTGCAGCCCTCATTCATAAAGGTGTAAGTGGTGATCCGACGGCTGTCCCAGCTCCGGAAGCGCTGCGTATAGCTACAGAGTATGGCGCAAAGTCTATCTTTTTAAATGATGTGGGTAGACTCGCTGTTGGCATGAAAGCGGACTTTATCGCGATTGATATAGACCAGCCGCATTTGCTACCACACACAGATCTGTTGTCTCATGCTGTATACTCTGCCAGCGCCAAGGATGTTGAGCATGTATGGGTGAATGGTAAACAGGTTGTAAAACATGGACAATGTGTAACGCTAGATGAGGAAGCAATCCGTCGTAAGGCGCAAGAATCATTTGATGGACTGCTTAAACGGTAGTCTAAGATCATAACGAATAACTGAAAGGCTGTGACTTTCTGCGATTGCAAAGTTACAGCCTTTTGTGGTTCTGATCATTAGATCATTGAATTGGATATGAAACTTTGGATAAACACACAGGTGTGTTATATAATCAAAAAAGATATATTACTAGAAAGGGAGCTGTACCTTGAAGAAAAGGAAAAAATGGATCCTCCTGGGGTCAGTTCTGATTCTGCTCCTTCTGTTCGGACTTATCCAGTTCTATGCTTATATTATGAAAGATCAATGGAACGAGCGAGATATCGCTAAGGATGTCGCTAAAACCAGTGCTGGTCTGACAGAGGTAACCAAAGCGCAGAAATCCGTGTGGGATGAAAATGCGGTGTACTGGGTCATAACAGGGAAGAATGAAGCCGGGACCGAGTTGATGGTTTGGGTACGTTTTACTGTAGACGGGAAGTTTGCTGAAGGAACCGACGCAGTATATGCTGAAGAACTAAGTAAAGGGACCTCTGAAGCGAAAATGCGTAGCCTTATAAAAGCCGATCTTCCGGACATCAGCATTGAGCGGTTGTTGCCAGGAGTATATAACGGGGAGTATGCTTGGCAGCTTTTCTATAAACAAAGCGGTCGATATTATTATCAATTTTATCGGTTCTCAGATGGGGCTCGAATGGGTGAAGGTTACAGTTTACCTAGCCGCTAAATTAAACAAAAGCATTATAGGAGAAACAAGCGGACCATTTATGGTTCGCTTGTTTTTGTTCGAATGACATATCATTTGATATACTAAAAGTACACTAAATGTGATATACTATAAGAGT